>NZ_JBIDFE010000004.1:0-158285 GCF_046635605.1 Gilliamella sp. BG3 | reverse complement strand
AAAGTGGTACGCGAGCTGGGTTTAGAACGTCGTGAGACAGTTCGGTCCCTATCTGCCATGGGCGTAGGAAAATTGAGAGGGTTTGCTTCTAGTACGAGAGGACCGAAGTGAACGCACCGCTGGTGTTCGGGTTGTGATGCCAATTGCATTGCCCGGTAGCTACGTGCGGAATAGATAAGTGCTGAAAGCATCTAAGCACGAAACTAGCCTCGAGATGAGTTTTCCCTGAAGAGATTCAGTAAGGTCCGTTTGAGACTAAGACGTAGATAGGTCAGGTGTGTAAGTGTAGTGATACATTGAGCTAACTGATACTAATGAACCGAGAGTCTTAACCTTACAACTCGGAGTTGTTTTGGGTTACGCGGAAGTTATTACTAGATGAGAAAATCATCGAAAAGAGAATAGAGATTGAAAAAACAGTTTGTTCCGGATTGAGAGATAAGTATTGATATGAGATAATGGTAGAAGATATCAATACTAATTGAAAGAGACAGGATATGTCTGGCGGTAATAGCGCGGTGGTCCCACCTGACCCCATGCCGAACTCAGAAGTGAAACGCCGTAGTGCCGATGGTAGTGTGGGTATTACCCATGTGAGAGTAGGGTGCCGCCAGACTTTTAAATATAGAGAGCCCAGCAGTCATGCTGGGCTTTTTGCTTTCTAAACAAAACTTATTTGTAGTGTATTTCTAGTTTATTCGATGTTTATTATACGTTTCAACAATAGGTGTTCTCACTGATGATATTGGTCGTAATTTATAAAGATAGGTTATGATAATGAATGAAGAATGGAAACCTATATTTCAAATAGAGTTAATGGATATTATTAACAGTCTACACATTAAAAAATTGCATGTTGGATCGTCTGATTCTCTTATTTGTGAAACGATGGGAGAACCAGAATTACCTGTAGCAAGACTGAATAGAAAATCAAAAATATTTAGTCATCTATATGGCAATGTCAATATTCTCTCTGAAAATAACATGGTAATAAGTATAAATATTGATATGCATTGTTTTAGAAAAAAAATGGTAGTTCTTGGTAGAATAAATAGCTGGAAACTTGATACTTGGTTAGAGTTATCAAAAATAAAAGATTGGCGTGTAAATAAATTTTGTGATGTGGTTCGACTTGAAGGAAAAGGAATAGTTATTTGTTTATTACCGAATGGAGAAGTAGGGATGATTTCTCTTTGTTGAATGGTTTTTAATCACTGATGTTGAGTAGTAATTTGCGAAAATACTGTAATGAATATTGGAGTTTGTCGAGGTAAATGTGTACATAGAGATCATGTGAAAATTATCGCTTGCTGAGTGGAGTAACTTCGACGGGAGACCAAATTGACTGTTTCCATTGTATGAAGTTATTAGTTAGAATTTCTTTTATGTAATTTTCAAATTTAGAATTAAAGTATTTATCAGATATTATTGTTATTTTAAGAGTATAATGTTCATCACATAATAACTCACTAAGCCTATCAATTTTGTCGATAACAGCAATACTAAAATTATCCAATTCCGCTCTGGCAATATAACGACCTTTTTCACCTTTACAGGATAATTTACATTTAAATGCTAGTTCTATCTTAGTCAGCATTTCTTCAAATGAATTATTACTATCAATAAGTACAAAAGTTAACCATCTTTCATTTATTTTCATAACTCTATTATCCTAGAAAAATTTAATGCTAAAATATTAAAAAATAAATATTATTTACATAAAATGTAGAAATTGTTTACGTGTTATCCGAAGTAATTTGTAATGAATATGCATAAAAAACAAAATTAGCGTCTTATTATAAACAATAGATATGACGTTTATATCATAAAGAAAAAATAACTGCCACTGATTTGATTAAACGCTTTATGGTCAGTTATCCGACTATTTATAACTAGCCTAAGAAAGCCTGATTGAAGCTTTTTATTCCTTTAATCTGTAAGAATGAATGTTCTTAAACCATTATTTATAGCTAGTCAAAGTTGAAAAATCCATCAAAACTAAATTAAGTCAGCAAGCTAAATGCTATAACAAAACCTATTAGGGGATAAACTTATAGGTTATTCTTTACAAGAATAAAACCGATTTGTGTTCCTTTTCCTTGTTCGGTAACAAATGCGCCAACTGCGCAAATCAGTTGTTCGTTGTAGTAAATTAGAGGGATTCGAGTTCGCATCCATGGTGGAATATTATGCTCTTGCCATAGTTTTTTTATTGATCGTGAACCATGGCGATTAACAATTTGAAATTTTCCTTGAGCATGGAATCTAACGGTGATTTTTTCATCTGCTTGTGGTAAGCGGCAACATAAATCAGTTTGATAATTAACTTGTAATTCGCCAACATTATCTGGAAGTGTTAATGGCAACGCTAAATCCCAGTTTAGGATTTGCTGTTCAATATCTTGATATAATGCTAACAAATAAAGTTGATTTTGATAACGGCGAACTTGTTGGTTATTAAAGATAAATTTCGGATTAGCATCTTCTTTTGCTAATGCAACGGTTTGCCAAATTAATGTTATTTGTTGGCGTGTTGGCATATTAATATGATTGTGTTTAAACCACATGCGTAAAATTGCATTTCGTTTATACTCGGAATAGTCCATTAATGGTGCAATAGCCAGTTGATTTTGTTCGGTGATAACTTGCTTAAATTCTACCAATAATAACTCATTAATTAACGTTTCTTGTTGTTGACATAATTCCGCACTGCGTGCAACCATTTGCGAAAAATGTGGCCAGCGTTGATTAAGAATTGGTAAGACTTTTAAGCGTAAAAAATTACGGTCGTAGTGATCATCTTGGTTGCTTTCATCTTCTATCCAATTGAGTTGATGTTTATTCGCATAGGTTTCAATTTGTGATCGTGATATTGTTAATAAAGGTCGAAGATGTTGTTGATTTTCCCTTGGCATTGCGGACAATCCCGCAGGTCCACTGCCACGTTTCAATGCCAAGAAGAAAGTTTCACATTGATCATCAAGATGTTGAGCTGTACATAACGTTTCATCATCTTTTAGATGGTGATATATAGCTTGGTAACGTGCATTTCTAGCTTGCTCTTCAATATTACCCGCTATGGGATCAAGTCTGACTTTTTCAATAATTATTGGAACTTGCCATGTTTGGCATTGTTGACTGCAATGCGTTGCCCAGTTGTCAGCATTGCTACTCAAACCATGATGAATATAGATCGCTCTTAGTTCTAAATTTGGTAACAATTGTTTTTTAAGCTTAACAAGCACATGCATTAATACCGTTGAGTCAACACCTCCACTATATGCAACCAGTAGCGCTTTGTGGTGTTTTATATTATGAAAAACTGTTTGTTTTATTATTTCGTCACACGTGATTTGGTTTTGATTATTCATCTTCTACTTAATTATGCTAAACTAAACATTCGTAATGCATTGGTTTTATATAGATTCATTTTTTATAGCTTGATTCTGTCTAAACCAGCAGCAAGATCGGCGATTAAATCATCGGGATCTTCAAGACCTATATGAAGACGAATTAAAGTTCCTTTAAAATCAATACCAGATACAGGTCTAATTTTTGCTAGTTCTTCGGGTTGATTGGCTAAAATTAATGATTCAAAACCACCCCATGAGTAAGCCATTGAGAAATAAGTTAAGTTATCAATAAAATCAGATAATTGCTCGTCAGTTAATCGATCTTTGAGTACAAAAGAAAATAATCCACTTGCACCTGAAAAATCACGTTTAAAAAATTCATGCCCCTTACAACTTTCTAATGCTGGGTGATTGACGGTAGCAACTTTAGGATGATGAGCTAACCATTTTGCTACTTTTATGCCATTTTCGTGGTGTTGCTTTAATCGTATTGCTAATGTTCGCAATCCTCGTGTGGCTATATAAGCGGTATCCGCATCGCACATTTGTCCCATTAAGTAAGAACGTTCGCGTAATTTTTCCCAACAGCGTTTGTTAGCAACAGCAGTGCCTATCATGGCATCAGAATGACCGATTAGGTATTTTGTACCTGCTTGTATTGAGATATCAATATCATGATCTAATGCTTTAAATAATACGCCGGCGCTCCATGTATTATCGATCATAATAATAATTTCTGGATTGGCGCTGCGAATTGCTTTAACCATTGAAGGAATATCATGAATTTCCATCGTAATGGAACTTGGTGATTCTAAAAATACGACTTTGGTATTGGGTTTAATTTGATTTGTAATATTGTGCCCCACTAATGGCGTAAAGTAATCTGTTTCAACACCAAAATTTTTTAAAATTTGCTGACAAAATTCTTGAGTAGGTTCGTAAGCGGCTTCAGACACTAATATATGATCGCCAGCTTGAACAAAAGCTAAAATAGCATTAGCGACGGCAGCTGCGCCACAAGGGTATAGATAGCAACCAGCTCCACCTTCGATTTCAACCATCGCATCTTGTAGCGCAAAATGAGTTAATGTACCACGGCGTCCATAAAATAATGCACCATTAGCACGGTTTTTGGTTGCTTCTTTTTTTGTTTCAATTGAATCAAAAACCAATGATGATGCACGTTGAACAACCGAATTAACAGCGCCTTGTGTATAACGCTTTTTACGTCCTGCATGAACTAATTTTGTTGGTAATGACATAATGATACACCCTTGCTACTATTTATTAAGGTTGATATTTTTATTAATTTTGATAACAGTTAGCATAGCATGCTGTTAAAATAGTAAAAAATAAATTTTATTAATATTTTCTTGCCAATTATGCTAATTGTTCAACTTGCTTGTCTTAAGGATGCTGACATTGATTTTTCACTGTTGCCTCAAACGCTTCTTGATGAAGCGAATAATTTAAGTGGCCAACGTAAAAAACAGTTTTTAGTTTGCCGATCAATTTTGGCTCATTTGCTTAAACAATACTGTGATATTTCGATGTTACCTGTTATTAAGGTTGGAGATAATGGTCGTCCCTCTTTTTTAGAGCCACACTTACCAGATTTTAATATTAGTCATAGCCAAGATTGGGTAGCAGTTGCGATTTCGTTAGTAGGTAAGGTTGGTTTAGATATCGAAGTAGCACGTCCACGAAAAAATTATTTGAAAGTAGCTAAAAATTTTTTTGCTGATGACGAATATCAATGGATGACTAAACAAGATGATACATTAAGAGCCTTTTGGCAACTATGGACATTAAAAGAGTCTGCATTAAAGCTTTATGCTAAAGGTGTTTGGCAAATAAAATCGGTTAACGTCGATTTAAAACAGCAGATGATTATGGCACCTTTTGCACAAGAATTTTATTATCAATATCGACAAGTGGATAATGTTCATCTGTCGGTGAACAGCAATCAACCGATCACTAAATTAATTTTGTTGCCTTAATACAATGTTTTTCCATTATTTATTATGGCGCGATAATGGCTTGTTATTTATTAAACCAGATAGATATCTTGAATTCTTTTTCTATTAGTTTCGTTTAATTGATATTCCTGTGATAACCAATTGTCAATTGTACCGTGACGCGTTTTAATTGCATTCAGTGCCGCAGTTAGATACTCTTTTTTGGCGGCAAAAATTAATTTGCGTTTTTCAAACTCATCAGGCGTCATTTTATGTTGATATTGGCTTAATATATTTTCACGATAATCTGACAATAGCTGTTCTGTTAGTAAATAATCTTGCATGACAGTTTCTTCACTAACACCCAAAGCAAACAATGTTAATGCAACGCCAACACCTGTACGATCTTTACCAACAGCACAATGTTGTACCAATGGTCTACCTTGTGAGTTTAGTAGGATTGAGGAAAGTTTTTGATATGCTGTGTTATTAAATGGTAGTAGCTGGTAAAGCTTAATCATAAAATCAAATGGAGCATTTTTTTTAAGTGTTTGGTGAGCATTGCCTAGATCACTTGTTAAACTTGCGGTGATCGTATTACTCAACGGATTAGCTGGTACATTAATATAATGAGTATTTTGCCATAATTTATCTGGATTTCGCTCAATTTCATCAGGATCGCGATAGTCTAAAACGTAGTGCAGATTTAGCTGATTAGCTAAAAAAGATTGCTCTTGTTGTGTAATAAGCGAGAATGCGCCTGAGCGGTATAGTAGACCCGATCGAATTTGACGTCCATCAATTGTTTTGATTCCACCTAAATCACGAAAATTAATCCCATTTTTTATTGGTACAACTGATGTCATAACCCGTCCCTATTTATTTTTAACTTTACTTGCTATATTAACACGTTTCTGATTAGAATTAACTCATTGTTATGTTGTTTATCAATTTTTTGAGGTTTTTACTATGTCGATGTTATCTGTTTTACTAACTGATAAACCTGCATCAAAACAGTGGGGAAAAGATGCATTACTGAGCTTTTCTAACGAGGCGATTACTATTCATTATAAACCGGAACATCGCTTAGGGGCGATTCAACGTGCAGGTCGAAAGTTAGATAACCAAGGAATAAATTCGGTTAAACTAAGCGGTGAAAATTGGGATATCGAAGCTTGTTGGCATTTTTGGTTGGGCTATCGTAATGCCAAAAAAAGTACAAAAGTAACTTGGTCAGAACTCAACACCAAAGACAAACAAGAATTGAAACATCGTATAGAAATTATTGATTGGTGTCGGGATATTATTAATGAACAAGCTGAAACATTAAGTCCTGTTGAGTTAGCCACACGAGCAGCTAAGTTAATTAGCACTTACTCATCTGCTGTGACTTACAACATCATTTCAGGTGAAGCTTTAAGAGAGCAAGATTATATGGGCATTTATACGGTTGGAAAAGGTTCGGATCGGCCAGCGGCTTTGCTTGAACTAGATTATAACCCAACCCAAAATCCTAATTCACCGATAACAGCCTGTTTAGTTGGTAAAGGTATTACCTTTGATTCAGGAGGATATAGTTTAAAACCAAGTAATTTTATGGAGTCAATGCGCTCAGATATGGGTGGGGCTGCGTTAGTAACAAGTGCATTAGCATTAGCCATTGCGCGCGGTTTAAATCAACGTATTAAACTTTATCTATGTTGCGCGGATAATTTAGTCAGTGGCAATGCGTTTAAATTAGGCGATATTATTCGTTACCGTAACGGTAAAACGGTTGAAGTTGATAACACTGATGCAGAAGGGCGACTAGTTTTGGCTGATGGTTTAATTTGTGCTGATAATGACCAGCCTCATTATATTATTGATTGTGCAACACTGACTGGAGCGGCTAAGATTGCGGTGGGGAATGATTATCAGTCATTACTTTCGTTTGATGATAAATTTGCTAGCCAATTGTTAGCTAGTAGCGATATTGAGCATGAAGCTTTTTGGCGATTACCATTAGCCGACTTTCATCGTTCGCAATTCCCATCATCATTTGCTGATATAGCAAATTCAGGTATACCTAATACTGCTGGGGCAAGTACTGCTGCGGCTTTCTTATCGCATTTTATTAAAAATTATCAAAAAAATTGGCTACATATTGATTGTTCTGCAACATTCCGTAAAAGCGCCACAGCTCTATGGGCAACAGGGGCAACAGGTATTGGTGTGAGGACAATTGCTAATTTACTTAGTCAGCTTAAATAAACAAAAAACCACTTTTAAAAAGTGGTTTTAAAGTGGTTTTTGTTAACAAAGTGCAATTTTAATCATTTTTAATAACAATTGCTTTTTTGATATAAATAGGCTCAACTGGCACATTTTGATGTGGTCCCACGCGTTTAGTTGGGACACTAACAATTTTATCAACTATATCCATCCCTTTAGTTACTTTACCAAATACAGCATAACCATATTGTTCTGGTGATTTGTAATTAAGGAAATCATTGTTTACTACGTTGATAAAAAATTGACTGGTTGCGCTGTTTATTTCACTCGTTCTTGCCATTGCAATGGTGCCACGATCATTTTTTAAACCATTGTCTGCTTCATTTTTAATTGGTGGATTATTCTCTTTAAATTTTAGTTGATCATCAGCGCCACCACCTTGAATCATAAATCCAGGAATTACACGGTGGAAAGTTAAATTTTCATAAAAACCACTATTAACATAATCAAGAAAGTTTTTAGTGGTAATTGGCGCATGTTCGCTGTCTAGTTCAATCTCAATATCGCCCATACTGGTTTGTAATAAGACTTGAGGAGTAGCTGAGGCGACAGTTGAAAAAATTGTTAGCAGTAATGTTAAAATTAATAGTTTGATTTTTCTCATATAATAAAAACCTCTTTCCATTTGAATTGGCTGATTATACCGAATATTAAGCTAATTTAAATAACAATTATGCAAAATCGGATAATTTTTTGTGCTGTATATCGTATAACGATTTAATTATATTTAATTAAAAAATTGATTGGTCTATTTTATTGATGTTAACCTGATTTTAAACATTAATAAGATAAGGAGTTATAAAAAATGTTTTTTATAACTCCCTTTTTTATACTAACCGTTTTTATACTGAAACATAGTGTAACCTGAAACTTTTTTACAAAAAAACTGTTAAATTTTATGCGATGTATTTTGTGTGATATGCCTTTATTTCTATCTCATCATGGCATTTGTAGCCAATGTGTTCAAAATATACCTAAATTTAATAAAGTCTGCCATCAATGCTGTTTACCACATTCTTTATCGACTGATATATGTTATCGGTGTCGTGCAAAGAAACCTTATTGGGATGAACTTATTGCTGTTTCTGAGTATGTTAATCCTTTAAAAAAATTGATTCATCATCTAAAGTTCTACAACAAAATTGAATTGAGTACTGCATTGGCAAGATTGATGTTTTTGGCTTGGTATCAACGGCGAGAAATCGATGCGTTAATTAAGCCCGATTTGGTCACTTGTGTGCCATTGCATCATTTTCGTTATTGGTCTCGTGGTTTTAATCAAGCTGAGTTATTGGCAAAACCGATTGCAAGATGGTTAGATTGTGAATTTTATCCTTATTTACTATCTCGAACGTCAAATGTACAAGATCAAAAAAAACTATCTCTTACAGAGCGAATCACTAATGTTGAAAAGCTTTTTACATGCCATCAAAATCTTTCACATAAATCAGTAATGCTTATTGATGATATCGTTACAACAGGTAATACGATTAATGCAATTAGTCAGCAACTAAAAAATTGTGGAGCAACGAATGTTTATGTTGTTTGTTTATGCCGTACAGTATTGTAAAATCCTAAACAACCCCTATAATAACCAAGAGAGTTAGTCAACTATTATTATTAATATATTATAAATGATGTTAGGTTTGTTTATTACCTAACTACATTAAAGTGAGGGATTATGTCTATTATCACTATTTCTGAATCAGCTCAACAGCACTTTAAAAAATTGCTTGCTAATCAACCTGATGGAACACAAATTCGAGTATTTGTTATTAACCCTGGTACTCCAAGTGCTGAATGCGGTGTTTCGTATTGCCCTGCTGATACTATAGAAGATAGCGATATAGAAGAACGGTATGCTGATTTTTCAGTTTATATTGATGAAATTAGTGCGCCATTTTTAGAAGAAGCTGTCATTGATTATGTGACTGATGAATTAGGTTCGCAGTTAACATTAAAAGCACCAAATTCAAAAATGAAAAAAGTAGCTGATGATGCACCTCTTATTGAGCGTGTTAATTACGCAATTCAAGCACAGGTCAATCCGCAATTAGCTAGCCATGGTGGCCATGTTAGTTTAGTGGAGTTGACCGAAGATAATTATGTTGTTTTACAATTTGGTGGGGGGTGTAATGGTTGCTCAATGGTTGATTATACTTTGAAAGAAGGTATTGAGAAGCAATTAATGGCAGAGTTTCCTGAACTCGCTGGTGTAAAAGATATTACTGAACACCAAGCTGGAGCTCATTCTTTTTGCTAATAATGGCAGAAAATAATTTTTATTTAAATCTTGCTTATTGCTGGGATTGAGTCATAATCGGATAACGTTTGCCATTTGACATTCTGATGGGGTTTTATGAATCAAGTTAGTATTATTTCAGATCTTATCGTTTGGATTGAAAAAAATTTGGAACAACCATTATCTATTGATCATGTTGCACAAAAATCAGGTTATTCAAAGTGGCATTTACAACGTATGTTTAAAGAGGTAACTGGTCAAGTTCTTGGTACTTATATTCGACATCGTCGTTTAACTTATGCTGCGCTTGCTTTACGCATGACAAGTAAGCCTATTTTAGATATTGCGATGCAATATCGTTTTGATTCTCAACAAACATTTACTCGTTCTTTTAAAAAACAATTCAATGAAACTCCAGCAAGTTACCGACGAGGAGATATTTGGGATCCTACAGGATTAACTCCTGCTATTGAGCTTAATAAAAACCGGTTTTCATTGCCTGAGCCAAAATTTGTTAATATGCCTCAAAAAACGTTTTGGGGTATCACCTTTAAAAATAATTGCAATTTGAGTCAATTATTAGATGAAGAAAATAAACTAAGATCGCAATTTTTTCATAATTATATATCTCGTTGTGGCAATACATGTGAAAACTTGCCAGATAAAATTTATGCTTTTAGCCGTATATTGAAAAGCAAAGATAATGCTAATGAACAAGAGCTTTTTTATACAATTGCTTTAGATCAGAATAATAATTTAGAGCATATTGAGCAGATAGTTAATGAAGGAGGATTGTATCTTTGCTTTAGATATATTGGTTCTCCTGATGAGTTTGGCGATTTTATTTCACAAGTGCATTTAGCTGCTATGCCAGCATTAAAGGTACGCTTACGTTGCTCTAGTTGTGTAATTGAGATTCATCATAATCTTCGCGATGACTCTGTTGAATCGTTTAAGGATATTAAGCATATGGAGTGTGATTATTGTGTGCCGGTTGTTGCTGATAGTGAAGTCAATATCCAATCAAGTTTATAGTTATAATATGATATAAAAATCTGCTATTAGATATTGACTGAATTATTTAGTTATCTGAGTTTAATAAAATCTTTTCTAACCACTGTTTAAATTCTGGAGTTGTTTCTTTTAGGCTATTAGAGCCTCTTGTTACAGTTGCAATACCAATTTTTAGTTGCTCTTTAAGTTGGCGTTGATTGATTGAACCATCAAGTAATGAATGTACGATTTTAACTCGAGTAATTAAAGCATCTCGCTCATCGGCTGTCATTAGTAATTTTAATATATCCAGTGAATAACCATCGTTAAATGCTTGGTGTAATAATTCAACTGTTTGTTTCCATTCGTTAGTTTTCATTATAATCACCATTAATATTGTTTATTAAATTCATTTGAGCTAAGAAAATTGACATTTTTTTGCCCTAAGATTACTTGATAAATATAATCATATACCAATACGTTTTTGACGTAATTACGTGTTTCAGTAAACGGTATACTATCGATAAATGCTACTGCATCAAGTTTTCCGTTACTCTTTTTTAGCCAGCGCTTAACATTATTTGGACCAGCATTATAAGCGGCTGAAGATAATATACGATTTTTATCATTTTGTAGATAAGCAGTGTTTAAATAGGTAGTGCCTAACTGTATATTTGTTTGAGGATCAAACAATTGTGCTGATGAAATATAAGTTAATGAATTAACTTTTTTAGCTGTCTCTTTTGCTGTAGCTGGCATTAGTTGCATTAATCCACTGGCGCCGACAGGTGATTTGACAGTAGTATCAAGTGCACTTTCTTGGCGAGAAATAGCTAAAGCATAAGATAAACCAATAGCTTTATCTTTTAATTCATTGTTATATAAATCTTTGTACATAATAGGCAAACGCTCTGTCCAGTTATTCCAGAGTTTGCCTGCAATGGTTGCTTGAATACTAAGATCCCCCCACCCTTTTTGTAAAGCATATTGAGATAATGCTAAATATTCATTCTTATTTTTTTGATTATTTAACATATATCGCCATTCGTAGCTTGATTCTGAAAGCATTCCTAAATAACGTAATTCGTTAATTCTTTTTACATAGGGTTGATTGTCGTATTTGCTTTTTAAGGTTGATATTTCTGATGGTGTAATCTTTGGTGATTGGTTATTGATCGAATAAGGTTGATTAAGAGTTTGTGCACTTATCATGCCATAAAACCCACGTTTGGTTGTGAGTGTTTGCAAAATTTTGTTAGCTTCACTTTTTTTATTATTATTTAATAAAACTCTAGCTTGCCAATATTGCCAGTCTTCTTTTAATTGATCTTCTGGTGATAGTTGTGCTATCCAATAAGCGATGTCTGTGAAGTTATAGTTATCGATAGCAAGGCGGATACGTTTTTCAACTAATGTTGTATCGTGGTATTTTTCAATATAGCTATCACGCCATTTAATTTGTTCATCTGTTGCAGAATTTTTAAAGTAGCTGTTAGCTAAACTCTTTTGTAATGCTACCTGCTCTGCTTTACTTAAAGTTTGCTGTTTAACTAATTTTGGTAATAATGCTGCAGCTAAATTCATATCAGCTTTTACTAAGCGAGGGAATGATGATAAGACAACTTTTTTAGTGAAAGAGCTAGCTTTAATATTTTTTGAAAAATCTTCTAATTTTTTAGGATTATTAAGAACAGCTAGTAAATTGATTTTTGTTGTTTTGTAGTTGTCATCAAGTAAATTAGCTAGGTGTTTGGCTAATTTTAAATTATTTGCATCAATAGCAAGTTCGATACGTAATAGTATTAAATTAGCTGTCCGTTTACCTGCTTGAGCCCAAGCGTCAAGTAATGGATCGCATGCAGAAGGAAGTTCTTTGCCTGTCATCCAAAGAGATTCAACAGAGCTAAAAGCAACCTCGTTATTTCCTTGTTGTAGTAATGCATATTGATAACGACAGTTAGAGAGTATGGAGTTATCTTTTGGGAACGAAACGATTGAATTCCAATCTTGACGATTGCTTAATTCGCTTAAATAAGATTGTGTTAATGAAGCTGTTAGCGGAAAATTATTATATTGATTAATAAAATCGCTTACCATTTGTGGTGAAACGATTTTAATATTACTCTGAAAAAACTGTACAGCAGCATAAGGATACAATGGATAATCTTTTATGGTAGAGAGTAATGTTTGCTGTTCTTCAAAGTTAAGTGATTGATAGGAGTTAA
The DNA here is from genome assembly GCF_046635605.1 of Gilliamella sp. BG3. NCBI lineage: Bacteria > Pseudomonadati > Pseudomonadota > Gammaproteobacteria > Orbales > Orbaceae > Gilliamella > Gilliamella sp. BG3. The sequence continues at coordinate 145,243 of NZ_JBIDFE010000004.1, read as the reverse complement.
GCCATTTTTGATAATTTTCTCGACCTTTTTGATAACTATCTGCATAAATGTTACCTGTGAACAATAGGTTAATTATCAAAAAATAACGTAATACTAATTTCATCCTTTAACTCCTATGTTAATTTAGTTTATTAGATTAGCATATTAAGCTATGATTCGTCGATAATGAACTGCGGTTTAATTCCTACTAAAACACTCAACTAAATACTTGACTAAATCGAAAGGATATATACAATATGCATACACACATATAAAGGAATGCTCAATGAAACTGACATCAAAAGGGCGATACGCGGTGACAGCAATGCTTGATGTTGCTTTACATGCAGATTCAGGACCGGTATCACTAGCTGATATTTCAGAACGTCAAGAAATTTCACTTTCTTATCTTGAACAATTGTTTGCTCGATTACGAAAAAATGGTTTGGTGCGCAGTGTTAGAGGCCCTGGTGGCGGTTATATACTGAGTCGTTCTATGGATCAAATTGCTATTAGTTCAATTGTTAAAGCTGTCGATGAAACAGTGCATGCGACAAAATGTCACGGGCAAGATGGATGTCAAGGCGGTGTTAGATGTTTAACCCATACACTGTGGAATGATTTAAGTGAACGAATTGAGGACTTTTTAACTAGCATTACATTGAGTGAATTGGTCAATAATAAAGAAGTTAAAGCTGTTGCTAGCCGACAAAGTAATATACAACACGTTCAAATTAATTAATAAAAATAGAATACAGAATTTTTCATTGGGAGTAATTAATGAAACTACCTATTTATATGGATTATGCAGCGACAACGCCTGTAGATCCTAGAGTTGCTGAAAAAATGATGCAGTATTTAACGCCAGACGGTATATTTGGTAATCCAGCATCTCGTTCCCATAAATTTGGCTGGCAAGCTGAAGAAGCCGTTGATATTGCCCGTAATCAAATTGCCGATCTTATTGGTGCTGATTCACGCGAAATTGTCTTTACGTCAGGGGCAACTGAAGCTGATAATTTAGCAATTAAAGGTGCCGCTCATTTTAATCAAGCCAAAGGTAAGCACATTATTACTTGTAAAACTGAGCACAAGGCTGTGCTTGATACTTGTCGCCAACTTGAGCGAGAAGGTTATGAAGTAACTTATTTAACGCCAGAATCCGATGGGATCCTTGATCTTGATAAACTTGCAACGGCTATGCGTAGTGATACAACCGTTGTATCAATTATGCATGTCAACAATGAAACGGGTGTAATACAAGACATCGAAAAAATTGGTGAGATGTGCCGTGAAAGAGGTATTGTTTTTCATGTTGATGCAACCCAGTCTGTTGGTAAATTACCAATTGATGTAGCTAACTTAAAAGTTGATTTAATGTCATTTTCTGGTCATAAAATTTATGGACCAAAAGGTATTGGTGGGCTTTATGTAAGGCGTAAACCGCGTGTTCGTATTGAAGCTCAAATACATGGCGGTGGTCATGAACGAGGCATGCGCTCTGGTACTTTACCTGTGCATCAAATTGTGGGCATGGGTGAAGCGTATCATATAGCTAAACAAGAGATGGTTACTGAAATGCCTCGTTTATTGGCTTTAAAAAATCGTTTATGGGATGGTTTAAAAGACATTGAAGAGGTTTATTTAAATGGTTCTTTGGAGCACAGTGTGCCAAATATCTTAAATGTGAGTTTTGCTTACATTGAAGGCGAATCGTTGATGATGGCTTTAAAAGATTTAGCTGTTTCCTCTGGTTCTGCATGCACATCTGCGAGTTTAGAGCCGTCTTATGTATTACGAGCATTAGGGCTTAATGATGAGCTGGCTCATAGTTCAATTCGATTTTCTATTGGTCGTTTTACCACAGAAGAAGAAATTGATTATGTCATTAAATTAATCAGAGAATCTATTGGGAAATTAAGGGATTTATCGCCTCTTTGGGAAATGTTTAAAGATGGCGTTGATTTAACAAAGATTAAATGGTCAGCACATTAAAATTGGGAGTAAATTATGGCATATAGTGAAAAAGTTGTTGATCATTATGAAAACCCACGTAACGTTGGTTCGTTTGATCAAAATGATCCTAATGTTGGTAGTGGTATGGTTGGCGCACCAGCGTGTGGTGATGTGATGCGTCTACAAATCAAAGTGAATGACAACGGTATTATTGAAGATGCTAAGTTTAAAACTTATGGTTGTGGTAGTGCAATTGCATCAAGTTCTTTGGTTACAGAATGGATAAAAGGTAAATCATTAGACGAAGCAGAAGCTATCAAAAATACGGATATTGCTAAAGAACTTGCTTTACCTCCGGTTAAAATTCACTGTTCAATTCTAGCGGAAGATGCAATTAAAGCTGCTATTGATGACTACAAAACCAAAAAAGGACAACGTTAATGGCAATCACATTGACTAATAGCGCAGCTGATCGTGTTCAAGCTTTTTTGGCTAATCGTGGAAAGGGTGTTGGGTTACGATTAGGTGTTAAAACATCTGGTTGTTCTGGTATGGCTTATGTTTTAGAGTTTGCCGATGTGATTAATGATGATGATAGTGTCTTTGAAGATAAACATGTCAAAGTTATCGTGGATAAAAAAAGCTTAGTTTATATTGATGGTACTGAACTTGATTTTGTTAAAGAAGGATTAAATGAAGGTTTCAAGTTTAATAATCCTAATACGAAGCACGAATGTGGCTGTGGCGAAAGCTTTAATGTGTAATCGGGCACAATAATTATGGTTAATTACTTCGAGCTATTTAGTTTGCCAGCTCAATTGCCGGTGGATGTCGCTCAACTAACAACTCATTATCAGCAATTGCAAAAGCAATATCATCCAGATAATTTTGCTGTTGGAAACGATATTGATAAAGTGGCAATTGTTCAAAAGTCAGCAATCATTAATGATGGTTATCATACGTTAAAAAATCCAATTAAAGCCGCTGAGTATTTTTTATCTCTACAAGGTTTTGACGTAGCAACTGAACAAAGTATTATTCATGATACTGATTTTTTAATGGAGCAATTTTTTTTACGTGAAAGACTTGATGATATCGAACGTAAAGATAATTTTGAATTATTAGATGATTTTTATGCTGAGATTGTTGCTTGTCAAAAGATAGTTTATAACGAATTATTACAATTTATTACTAATCAAGATTGGTCAAAAGCACTTAATCAGATCTATAAAATTCGCTATCTTGCCAGATTGATTGAACAAATCGAAAAGTTACAAGAAAAGCAATTTGATTTATAATTTAAGATAAGTAACATATCGATAGAGATAGATTAAATGGTATTATTACAGATCAGCGAACCAGGACAAACTCCACTACCACATCAGCGCCGCCTTGCTGTAGGAATTGATCTTGGTACAACTAATTCATTAGTAGCAACGGTACGAAGTGGACAAGCAGAGGTATTGCCTGATTTAGAAGGTAATCCGCTATTGCCATCCGTTGTGCATTATGGCATCGATCATGATGATAACTTTGTTATCACGATTGGAAAAAATGCCAAAGATAATGCTGTGAATGATCCGCAAAATACAGTTAGCTCTATTAAGAGATTAATGGGGCGAAGTTTATCTGATATAGATTTATCACAATTTCCTTATACTTTTTCACAAACTGAAAATGGTGTTCCTTTATTAAATTTGCCTAATGAGCAAGTAAATCCAATACAAGTTTCATCAGAAATTTTGACAGCGTTAGCTGAGCGAGCAAAAGAGAGTTTACAAGGTGAAATTGATGGTGTGGTTATTACTGTGCCAGCTTATTTTGATGATGCACAACGGCAAGCAACAAAAGATGCTGCCAAATTAGCTGGTTTGCATGTATTGCGCCTACTTAATGAACCTACAGCCGCTGCGATTGCGTACGGTTTAGATTCAGGGAAGGAAGGTATAATCGCTGTTTATGATTTAGGTGGCGGTACTTTTGATATTTCTATTTTACGCTTAAATAAAGGTGTTTTTGAGGTTCTAGCAACTAGCGGTGACTCAGCTCTTGGTGGTGATGATTTTGATCGGCTACTTGCTGACTATATAAAAGAGAAATTAGGATTAACTAATAATATAGATCCTTATATTAATCAAAAAATCAGTAGCCAAGCTACCGAAATAAAGATTTTATTAAGTGAGCAAGATTTAGCTGTATTTTCTCTGGATAATCAATCTTTGACTATTACTCGCCAGCAATTTCAACAATTAATTGAGCCATTGGTTAAACGCACTTTAGCTGTTTGTCGCCGTGCATTGAAAGATGCCGAGATTAATGTGGATGAAGTAGTTGAAGTTGTTATGGTTGGCGGCTCTACTCGTGTGCCATTAGTGCGAGAATTAGTAGGGAATTATTTTAAAACTAATCCCTTGATATCTATCGATCCTGATAAAGTAGTTGCTATTGGTGCAGCTATTCAGGCCGATATTTTGGTTGGCAATAAACCCGATTCAGATATGTTATTGCTTGATGTGATCCCATTGTCGTTAGGCATTGAGATCATGGGTGAATTGGTCGAAAAAATTATTCCACGTAATAGTACAATTCCGTGTGCAAGAGCTCAAGAGTTTACAACTTTTAAAGATGGTCAAACCGCGATGATGGTTCATGTTTTACAAGGAGAACGTGAAAGTGTTGCTGATTGTCGATCTTTGGCTCGTTTTACTCTGCAAGGTATTCCAGCAATGCCTGCTGGTGGTGCGCACATTAGGGTGACTTTCCAAGTTGATGCTGATGGTTTATTAAGTGTAACAGCAATGGAAAAATCAACGGGTATTGAAGCTGCTATCCAAGTAAAACCTTCATATGGACTGACTGATAATGAAATTGCCGATATGATTCAAGATTCAATCAGTTACGCACAGCAAGATAAACAGATTCGAATACTTGCTGAACAAAAAGTTGAGGCAGCTAGAGTGCTTGAAAGCTTGCAAAGTGCTTTAGATAAAGATGCTGACTTATTAGATGAAAGTGAACTAAACCATATTTTAATTGCTAAGCATCAATTACAAGCTGTAAGTGAGTCAAATGACAGTTATGCAATTGAAAAACAAATTAAAATTGTTGATAAAGTAACACAAAATTTTGCAGCTAAGCGAATGGATAGGTCAATTCGACATGCGTTAACTGGCCATAACGTTGATGATATTTAACTAACGAGATTATTATGCCAAAAATTACTTTTTTACCGAATGCGGAGCTTTGTCCAGATGGAAAAACTGTTGATGCCCAAGAAGGCGAATCCATTTTAGAAGTGGCATTGCGCAATGATATTGAAATCGAGCATGCTTGTGAAATGTCATGTGCTTGTTCAACATGCCACTGTATTGTGCGTAAGGGATTTGATTCGCTTGAAGTAAGCGATGAGCAAGAAGATGATATGTTAGATAAAGCCTGGGGAGTTGAACTGCATAGTCGTTTAAGCTGTCAAGCTCGTGTCACGAATGAAGATTTAGAGGTCGAAATCCCAAGATATAGCCTTAATCATGCCAAAGAAGATCATTAGGAAGTTATCATAATGATTATCCATTATGGGTTAATATAAAAATAACATTAAATCTGGTTATTTGATTGAAATTTGGTAATTGTAAATTAATAACCAGAAAAAGCTTCCCATCTTTAAACCCAAATATCTGTATTTATTCCTTGCCGTTAGTTAACTAACAGAGTATAATCGGCTCACTTTGTTTATTGCCTTTATGTAAGCAAATGAGAAAAAGATATAATTGTTATATAAAAAATAGCTAATTATATCAACAATACTCCCGATTTGGGGGTTACGAAAAAGAACGGATTACACTCTCCTGTCAATCGAAACAGGGAAAGAGGAGTAGTCTTTTGTTATAACTTTTAAATAATGGAGCTCTGGTCTCATGTCGAACCAAAGAATCCGTATCCGGTTAAAAGCGTTTGATCATCGTTTGATTGATCAATCAACTGCTGAAATTGTAGAAACTGCGAAGCGCACAGGTGCGCAAGTTCGTGGTCCTATTCCATTACCGACACGCAAAGAGCGTTTCACTGTATTGATTTCTCCACACGTAAATAAAGATGCGCGTGATCAGTACGAGATTCGCACTCATAAGCGTCTAGTTGATATTGTTGAGCCAACTGAAAAAACAGTTGATGCTTTAATGCGTCTAGACCTTGCTGCCGGTGTTGATGTGCAGATCAGTTTAGGTTAATCCTAAGCTGAATGATTGAGAGGTCGAAATAATGATTGGTTTAATCGGTCGTAAAGTAGGAATGACGCGTATCTTCACTGAAGATGGTGTTTCTATTCCTGTCACCGTAGTTGAAGTTCAAAGCAACCGCATTACTCAAGTTAAAACACTTGAGAATGATGGTTATCAAGCTATTCAGGTTACTACTGGCAGCAAAAAAGCAAGCCGCGTAAACAAACCTGAAGCAGGTCATTTCGCTAAGGCTGGCGTTGAAGCTGGTCGTGGTCTATGGGAATTCCGTTTTGAAGAAGGCGAATTTTCTGTAGGTCAAAGTATTAACGTTGATATCTTCGCTGACGTTAAGAAAGTTGATGTTACTGGAACATCTAAAGGTAAAGGTTTTGCTGGCGTTACTAAACGTTGGAATTTCCGTACTCAAGATGCTACTCATGGTAACTCTTTGGCACACCGTGGTCATGGTTCTATTGGTCAAAACCAAACTCCGGGTAAAGTGTTTAAAGGTCGTAAAATGGCAGGTCACCTAGGTAATGAACGTGTAACTGTTCAAAACTTAGATATTGTACGTGTTGATGCTGAACGTAATCTTTTATTAATTAAAGGTGCAGTTCCTGGCGCAATCAATAGTGACGTAATTGTTAAACCGGCAATCAAGGCTTAACGTCGAGGAGATAGAGATGGAATTAGTAGTAAAAGACGCGAAAGCGCTTTCTGTTTCCGAAACTACCTTCGGACGTGAGTTTAATGAAGCGTTAGTTCATCAAGTAGTTGTTGCTTATGCATCTGCTGCTCGTCAAGGTTCTCGCGCACAAAAAACTCGTGCAGAAATCGCTGGTTCAGGTAAAAAACCATGGCGTCAAAAAGGTACCGGTCGTGCTCGTTCAGGTTCAATTAAGAGCCCAATCTGGCGCAGTGGTGGTGTAACATTTGCAGCAAAACCACAAGATCATAGCCAAAAAGTTAACCGTAAAATGTATCGTGGTGCATTAAAGAGTATTTTCTCTGAATTAGTGCGTCAAGAACGTTTAGTTGTGGTTGAAACATTTACTGTTGAAGCACCTAAGACTAAATTATTAACTCAGAAATTAAACGATATGAATCTTAATGATGTTCTTATTATCGCTTCTGAAGTTGATGAAAATCTTTTCTTAGCAGCACGTAACTTACATAAAGTTGATGTGCGTGATGTGGCAGGTATTGATCCAGTTAGTTTGATTGCATTTGACAAAGTGGTTATCACAGTTGATGCCGTTAAACAAGTAGAGGAGATGTTAGCATGATTCGTGAAGAGCGTCTGCTTAAAGTCCTGCGAGCACCACATGTTTCTGAAAAAGCATCTATTTCAATGGAAAAAACAAATACATTAGTATTGAAAGTTGCTAAAGATGCTACTAAGAGAGAGATTAAAGCCGCAGTTGAACAACTATTTGAAGTTAAAGTAGATGACGTTAATACACTTGTTGTTAAAGGTAAAGTTAAACGTCGTGGTCAACAAATCGGTCGCCGTAGCGACTGGAAAAAAGCTTACGTTACTTTAGCAGAAGGTCAAAATTTAGACCTTGCTGGCGTCGCTGAGTAATTCGGAGGAGTAAGAACAATGGCAGTTGTTAAGTGTAAACCTACATCTCCGGGTCGTCGCCACGTTGTTAAAGTGGTTAACCCAGAGTTGCATAAAGGTAAACCTTATGCACCGTTGCTTGATTCAAAAAGCAAAACTGGTGGTCGCAATAATAATGGTCGTATCACTACCCGTCACATTGGTGGTGGTCATAAACAACATTATCGTATTGTTGACTTTAAGCGTAATAAAGATGGTATTCCAGCAGTTGTTGAACGTTTGGAATATGATCCAAACCGTAGTGCAAATATTGCATTGGTTTTATATAAAGACGGTGAACGCCGTTATATTTTAGCGCCTAAAGGCTTAAAAGCAGGTGATCAGATCCAATCTGGTGTTGATGCAGCAATTAAAACAGGTAACTGTTTACCAATGCGCAATATCCCAGTCGGTTCTACTGTGCATAATATTGAAATGAAACCAGGTAAAGGCGGACAAATTGCTCGCTCTGCTGGTAGTTATGTTCAAATCGTTGCGCGTGATGGTGCTTATGTAACATTACGTCTACGTTCAGGTGAAATGCGTAAAGTATTATCTGATTGTCGTGCCACTATTGGTGAAGTTGGTAATTCAGAGCATATGCTTCGTGTATTAGGTAAAGCGGGTGCAACGCGTTGGCGTGGTGTTCGTCCTACTGTTCGTGGTACAGCAATGAACCCGGTAGACCACCCACATGGTGGTGGTGAAGGTCGTAACTTTGGTAAACATCCTGTGTCTCCATGGGGTCAAAAAGCCAAAGGATTGAAAACGCGTAGCAACAAACGTACTGATAAGTATATTGTTCGCCGTCGCAATAAGAAATAATTAATATAGAGGATTAGCTATGCCACGTTCTCTCAAGAAGGGTCCTTTTATTGACCTACACTTGCTGAAGAAGGTAGAGAAAGCGGTGGAAAGCGGGGACAAGAAACCAATTCGTACTTGGTCCCGTCGTTCAACGATCTTTCCTAACATGATCGGTTTGACCATCGCTGTCCATAATGGTCGTCAGCACGTTCCAGTTTATGTTTCCGACGAAATGGTTGGTCATAAATTGGGTGAATTCGCGCCGACTCGTACTTATCGCGGCCATGCGGCTGATAAGAAAGCTAAGAAGAAATAAGTAGGAGAAAGAGATGGAAACAATTGCAAAGTACCGCCACGCTCGTTCTTCTGCACAAAAGGTTCGCTTAGTTGCAGATCTTGTTCGCGGTAAGAATGTGTCTCAGGCACTAGATATTTTAACGTACACCAATAAAAAAGCGGCTGTACTTGTTAAAAAAGTATTAGAGTCTGCTATTGCTAACGCAGAGCATAACGATGGTGCTGATATTGATGATCTAAAAGTTGCGAAGATTTTCGTAGATGAAGGCCCAACCATGAAGCGTATTATGCCTCGTGCGAAAGGTCGTGCAGATCGAATTTTGAAGCGTACGAGTCACATCACCGTGATCGTTTCAGATCGCTAGGCTGGAGAATAGCAATGGGTCAAAAAGTAAATCCAAATGGTATCCGATTAGGCATTGTCAAGCCTTGGACATCTACATGGTATTCGGGTACAAAGACATTCGCTGATAATTTAGAAAGTGATTTTAGAGTGCGTGAATTCTTAAATAAAGAATTATCTCAAGCGTCAATCTCTAAGATTGTGATCGACCGTTCAGCAGAAACTAACGTTCGTATTACTATTCACACTGCTCGTCCGGGTATCGTGATTGGTAAAAAAGGCGAGGACGTTGAAAAATTACGTAATGCCGTAGCTTCTATTGTCAATAAATATAAAGACAAAAGAGAAAAACGTGATGTTGCAGTACAAATTAATATTGCTGAAGTTCGTAAACCAGAACTTGATGCTAAATTAGTTGCTGATAGCATTACTTCTCAGTTAGAACGCCGTGTTATGTTCCGTCGTGCTATGAAACGTGCGGTTCAAAATGCAATGAAGGCGGGTGCTAAAGGTATCAAAGTCGAAGTAAGTGGTCGTTTAGGCGGTGCTGAAATTGCTCGTAGCGAATGGTATCGTGAAGGTCGTGTACCTTTACATACATTACGAGCTGATATTGACTATGGTTTATCTGAAGCATTAACTACCTATGGTATTATTGGTGTTAAAGTGTGGATCTTCAAAGGTGAGATCCTTGGTGGTATGGCTGCCGTTGAACAAGCAGAAAAACAACCTGCTGCTCAACCGAAAAAGCAGCGAAAAGGCCGAAAACAATAAGGAGCGTCGCTGATGTTACAACCAAAGCGTACAAAATTCCGTAAAGTGCACAAGGGCCGCAATCGTGGTCTTGCTGTAAGTACTGACGTTAGTTTCGGTACATTCGGTCTTAAGGCTGTAGGTCGTGGTCGTTTGACTGCGCGCCAGATCGAAGCAGCACGTCGTGCAATGACTCGTGCAGTTAAGCGTCAAGGTAAAATCTGGATTCGAGTTTTCCCTGATAAACCAATTACCGAAAAACCACTTGCAGTGCGTATGGGTAAAGGTAAGGGTAACGTTGAATACTGGGTTGCTCAGATTCAACCAGGTAAAGTCCTTTATGAAATGGACGGTGTACCGGAAGAAGTTGCTCGTGAAGCATTTGCGTTGGCAGCTGCAAAACTGCCAATTAAAACCACCTTTGTGATTAAGACGGTGATGTAAATGAAAGCAAAAGAGCTACGCGAAAAAAGCGTTGAAGAGTTAAATACTGAACTTCTTAATTTATTACGTGAGCAATTTAACTTACGTATGCAATTAGCTGGAGGTCAGTTAACACAGACTCATATGTTAAAACAAGTGCGTCGTAATATTGCACGTGTTAAAACATTATTAACTGAAAAGGCGGGTGCGTAATATGACTACTGAAGTAAAAATTCGTACTCAGCAAGGTCGTGTTATTAGCGACAAAATGGATAAATCTATTACTGTAGCTATTGAACGTAAAGTGAAGCATCCGTTATATGGTAAGTTCATTAAACGTACGACTAAATTGCATGTACATGATGAAAACAACGAGTGTGGTATTGGTGATACTGTAGAGATTAAAGAGTGTCGTCCATTATCAAAAACCAAATCTTGGACTCTTGTTCGAATCGTTGAAAAAGCAGTTATTTAATCTTTTTTTGATTGAAAACTGTACATAATATAATAAACGGCTGAACGGCCGTTTATTTTATGCTATCCATTTTATTTGAGTGGTGTTATACTATGCATCCTCACGTAAGTGGGTTTTTGGTTGTCTATTCTTATCCATGGTAGTTGAGGTGGATGAAGGTAGATTAGACAATAATTAATTTATACGGAGCATTAAAATGATCCAAGAACAGACTAGGCTAGATGTTGCCGATAACTCTGGCGCACGTAGCGTAATGTGTATCAAGGTTCTCGGTGGATCGCACCGTCGTTATGCAGCAGTAGGCGATATCATCAAAGTTACCATTAAAGAAGCAATTCCGCGTGGTAAAGTTAAAAAAGGTGATGTACTTAAAGCTGTTGTTGTGCGCACTAGAAAAGGTGTTCGTCGCCCTGATGGATCTGTCATTCGTTTCGATCGCAATGCTTGTGTTATTTTAAATAATAACAGTGAGCAACCGATTGGTACGCGTATTTTTGGACCGGTCACTCGTGAACTTCGCTCTGAGAAGTTTATGAAGATCATTTCATTAGCACCAGAAGTACTGTAAGGAGCGGGTAATGGCAGCGAAAATCCGTCGAGAAGATGAAGTTATCGTGTTAACTGGCAAAGATAAAGGTAAACGCGGTAAAGTTAAGAGTGTTTTGTCTACAGGCAAAGTGATTGTTGAAGGTATCAATTTGGTGAAAAAACATCAAAAACCAGTACCTGCATTAAATCAAGAAGGTGGAATTGTTGAAAAAGAAGCAGCTATCAATGTTTCTAATGTGGCAATTTTTAATCCAGCTACAGGCAAAGCAGATCGCGTAGGCTTTCGTATTGAAGACGGTAAAAAAGTCCGTTTTTATAAGTCTACTAATGAATTAATCAATTAAGTAATTTGGAGTGTACGATGGCGAAACTGCATGATTACTACAAAGCACAGGTAGTAAATAAACTGCAAGAACAGTTTGGCTACAAATCTGTCATGCAAGTCCCTCGGATCGAAAAGATCACCTTGAATATGGGTGTGGGTGAAGCAATTACTGATAAGAAATTATTAGATAATGCTGTTGCAGATTTAGCTGCAATCAGTGGTCAAAAACCACTAGTCACTAAAGCACGCAAATCAGTTGCTGGTTTTAAAATCCGTCAAGGGTATCCTATTGGTTGTAAAGTCACTTTACGTGGCGAACGTATGTGGGAATTTTTTGAGCGTCTAGTTTATATTGCCCTTCCTCGTACTCGAGATTTTCGCGGTTTAAGCGCAAAATCTTTTGATGGTCGTGGCAACTATAGCATGGGTGTTCGTGAGCAAATCGTTTTCCCTGAAATCGATTATGACAAAGTTGATCGTGTTCGTGGTTTAGATATTACTATCACCACTACTGCACAATCAGATGAAGAAGGCCGAGCTTTATTATCTGCCTTTAACTTCCCATTTCGTAAGTAAGGTAGGGCATAATGGCTAAACAATCAATGATTGAACGCGATAAGAAACGCGTAAAGCTAGCAGAAAAATATTTTGCAAAGCGTCAAGAATTAAAAGCGATTATCTCTGATCTTAATGCATCAGATGAAGATCGTTGGAATGCAGTGCTTAAATTGCAAACGCTTCCTCGTGATTCTAGTCCATCACGTCAACGTCGTCGTTGTCGTCAAACTGGTCGTCCTCATGGCGTCCTTCGTAAGTTTGGTTTAAGCCGTATTAAGGTTCGTGAGTCAGCCATGCGTGGTGAGATTCCTGGTCTTAAAAAGGCAAGTTGGTAATCAGGGGAGTGTTATAGATGAGCATGCAAGATCCTATAGCAGATATGTTGACCCGTATTCGTAATGGTCAATCTGCGAATAAAGTTGCAGTCACCATGCCTTCCTCTAAGCTAAAAGTGGCAATTGCCAATGTGCTAAAAGAAGAAGGTTATATTGGGGACTTTAAAGTTGTTGGTGACACTAAGCCGGAACTGGAAATTACTTTAAAATATTTCCAAGGTAAAGCTGTTGTAGAAAGTATCAAACGTGTTAGCCGTCCAGGTTTACGTATTTATAAACGTAAAGATGAATTGCCGAAAGTTATGGCAGGATTAGGTATCGCAGTTGTTTCTACTTCTAAAGGTGTTATGACTGATCGTGCAGCACGCCAAGCAGGTCTTGGTGGTGAAATTATCTGCTACGTAGCGTAAGGGAGAAAAGAATGTCTCGTGTTGCAAAAGCACCTGTCGTTGTTCCTGCTGGCGTAGAGGTAAAACTCAATGGTCAGGTAATTACGATTAAAGGTAAAAATGGCGAATTATCTCGCACAATAAATAATGCTGTTGTGATTAATCAAGAAGAAGGACAAATTAAATTTGCTCCTCGTGTTGGTTTTGCAGATGCTTGGGCTCAAGCTGGAACTGCGCGTGCTTTGATTAATTCAATGGTTATTGGTGTTACTGAAGGTTTTACTAAAAAACTTCAGCTAGTTGGTGTCGGTTATCGTGCACAAGTGAAAGGTAATACAATTAGTTTATCTCTTGGATATTCACATCCAATTGAACATCAATTACCTGCAGGTGTAACAGCTGAGTGTCCATCTCAAACTGAAATCGTATTAAAAAGTACTGATAAACAGTTAATCGGGCAAGTAGCTGCTGATATCCGTGCTTATCGTCGTCCTGAACCTTATAAAGGTAAAGGTGTTCGTTACGCAGATGAAGTTGTGCGTACTAAAGAAGCTAAGAAAAAGTAAGGTAACACTATGGATAAGAAATCAGCTCGTATCCGTCGTGCAACTAAAGCGCGTCGCAAGATGCATGAACTACTTGCAACTCGCTTGGTAGTTCACCGCACTCCGCGTCATATTTATGCGCAGATTATCGCACCAAACGGATCAGAAGTACTGGCAGCCGCTTCTACATTAGAAAAAGCTATCAGTGAAAGTTTAAAATACACAGGAAACAAAGACGCTGCAGCTGCAGTTGGTAAAGCAATTGCTGAACGTGCGTTAGCAAAAGATATCAAAGAAGTTTCATTTGATCGTTCAGGTTTCCAATATCATGGTCGAGTTCAGGCGCTAGCAGATGCTGCTCGCGAAGCTGGCCTACAGTTCTAAGGTAGGAGTTAAAGATGTCAAACATCGAAAAACAAGCTGGTGAACTGCAGGAAAAACTAATCGCAGTTAACCGAGTTTCTAAAACTGTAAAAGGTGGTCGTATTTTTAGTTTTTCTGCACTAACAGTTGTTGGTGACGGTAATGGCCGCGTAGGTTTTGGATATGGTAAAGCACGTGAAGTGCCAGCAGCAATCCAAAAAGCAATGGAAAAAGCACGTCGCAATATGATTAATGTTGCTTTAAATAACGATACTTTACAGCATCCTGTTAAAGGTGCTCACACAGGCTCTCGTGTTTATATGCAACCAGCATCAGAAGGTACTGGTATTATCGCCGGTGGTGCGATGCGTGCAGTTTTAGAAGTTGCTGGAGTTCGTAACGTTCTAGCTAAAGCATATGGTTCTACTAACCCAATTAATGTGGTTCGTGCAACTATTGATGGCTTAGAAAGTATGAAATCACCAGAAATGGTTGCTGCTAAACGTGGTAAAACCGTCGAAGAAATTTTGGGGTAATTAACCATGGCAAAAACAATTAAAATTACACAAACTCGTAGTTCTATAGGTCGTCTGCCTAAGCATAAAGCGACATTAGTAGGTCTAGGATTACGTCGTATTGGTCATACTGTTGAGCGCGAGGATACTCCTGCAATTCGTGGTATGGTAAACCAAGTTTATTACATGGTTAAAGTGGAGGAGTAATAGTAATGCGTTTAAATACTTTATCTCCTGCTGAAGGTTCAAAGCATGCACCAAAACGTCTGGGTCGAGGAATCGGTTCAGGATTAGGTAAAACTGGTACTCGTGGTATTAAAGGTCAAAAATCTCGTTCAGGTGGTGGCGTTCGTCGCGGCTTTGAAGGTGGTCAAATGCCTTTATATCGTCGTTTACCAAAATTTGGTTTTACCTCACGTAAAGCTCAAGTTACAGCTCAAGTTCGTCTTTCAGATTTGATGAAAGTCGAAGGCGATATTGTTGACCTAAATAGCTTAAAAGTTGCAAATGTGATTAATTCACATATCGAATATGCAAAAATCATGTTATCTGGAGAAGTAACCAAACCAGTAACTATTCGCGGTATTCGAGTAACTAAAGGTGCTAAAGCTGCAATTGAAGCTGCTGGCGGAAAAATTGAGGAATAATTAGAAAGATGGCAAAGCAACCAGGATTAGATTTTCAAAGTACACGGGGCGGTAGTGGTGAGCTTAAAAGACGCTTGATGTTTGTGCTTTTAGCGCTTATTGTTTTTCGTCTTGGTTCTTATATTCCGGTTCCTGGTATTGATACAAAAGCGTTATCGGACTTATTAACAATAGCATCGTCAAACGGTATTGTTGGTATGTTCAATATGTTCTCTGGTGGTGCTTTAAGCCGTGCTTCAATTTTTGCATTAGGGATAATGCCTTATATTTCCGCATCAATTATCGTGCAGTTATTAACGGCAATTAGCCCTAAGTTAGCAGAATTGAAGAAAGAAGGTGAATCAGGTCGTAAAAAAATTAGTCAGTACACTCGTTATGGCACACTTGCTTTAGCAATAGTACAGGCTATTGGTATTTCAACTGGTTTACCAAATATTCCTGGTTATGAACATGTTGTAATTAATCCAGGATTTTCTTTCTATTTTATCGCATCGGTTAGCTTAGTTACTGGCACTATGTTTCTTATGTGGTTGGGCGAACAAATCACCGAACGAGGTGTAGGTAATGGTATTTCTATCATTATCTTTGCTGGTATTGTGGCAAGTCTTCCTCATGCTATTTATGAAACACTTGAACAAGCTCGCTCTGGTTCATTGCATCCGATTTTATTATTGGTTGTTGCTGCATTAGTGGTTGGTGTAACTTATTTTGTTGTATTTGTTGAACGTGGTCAGCGACGAATTGTTGTTAACTATGCGCAACGACAACAAGGTCGTCGTGTTTACGCAGCACAAAGTACACACTTACCATTAAAGATTAATATGGCAGGAGTTATTCCAGCGATATTTGCCTCGACAATTGCTATGTTACCATCAATGATGGCTTCTTGGTTCCAAGGAGATGGTGAAGGATGGAGATATTTTATTGTACTTATCGGTCAATACTTCAATCATGATCAACCGTTATACATAATCTTTTTTGCTGCGGCGATTATCTTCTTTTGTTTCTTCTATACAGCATTGGTTTTTAACCCAAGAGAAACAGCAGATCAGCTAAAAAAATCTGGTGCATTTATTCCAGGTATCCGTCCAGGTGAACAAACATCTAAGTATATTGACAAGGTAATGACTCGTTTAACGCTAATTGGCGCAATCTACATTACTTTTGTATGTTTGGTTCCAATGTTTATGACAAGCGCAATGAAGGTTCCAGTTCAATTTGGTGGGACATCGTTATTAATTGTTGTTGTTGTAATCATGGATTTTATGGCACAAGTACAGACTTTAATGATGCCAAATCGTTATGAGTCAGTGTTAAAGAAAGCGAATCTTAAAGGCTATGGCCGATAAGTTAGCCAGAAGTTACGGAGAAAAAAATGAAAGTTCGTGCTTCAGTCAAGAAATTATGCAGAAATTGTAAAATCATTAAACGTAATGGCATCGTTCGTGTTATTTGCGTTGAAGGTAAACACAAACAACGTCAAGGTTAATTTATTTAACTGGAAAGTTGAGCTTTTGCATATTTTTCTTGCCAAAGTATAGTAAAGCTGGCTAGAATAGCCAGCCTAGATTTATTTGTAAATTCACTGTTTGAGTATCCTGAAAACGGGCTTTTCAGTATGGTGAATTTGCTAAACATTAACAATAAAGGAGTGCATAGTGGCCCGTATAGCAGGCATTAACATTCCTGATCAACAACATGCTGTAATTGCTTTACAAGCAATTTATGGTATTGGAAATACTCGAGCTAAGACAATTTGTGCTGAAGCTGGTATTCCTGAACATGTTAAGATCAGAGAACTATCTGAAGATCAGATTGAAAAGTTACGTGAACAAGTCGCTAAATTCACTGTTGAAGGTGATTTACGCCGAGAAGTAACTATGAGTATCAAGCGTTTATTAGACCTTGGTTGTTATCGTGGCATGCGTCACCGTCGTGGACTTCCTGTTCGCGGTCAACGCACAAAGACTAACGCTCGTACCCGTAAGGGACCGCGTAAGCCAATCAAGAAATAATTGAGGTATAATTAAATGGCAAAGACACCTGTTCGTACACGTAAACGTGTAAAAAAGCAAGTTTCTGATGGTATAGCTCATATTCATGCATCATTCAACAATACAATCGTAACTATTACCGATCGTCAAGGTAATGCGTTAGGTTGGGCAACCGCTGGTGGTTCTGGTTTCCGTGGCTCTCGTAAATCAACTCCTTTTGCAGCTCAAGTGGCCGCAGAACGTTGTGCTGAAGCTGTCAAAGATTACGGAATTAAGAATCTGGAAGTTATGGTAAAAGGACCTGGTCCTGGTCGTGAGTCAACAATTCGTGCATTAAATGCAGCGGGTTATCGCATCACTAACATTACTGATGTTACTCCGATTCCTCATAACGGTTGTCGTCCACCAAAGAAACGTCGTGTTTAATTTTTTAAACATTGAATGTTTAGGATTATTGGAGAAATAAAATGGCAAGATATTTGGGACCAAAACTCAAATTAAGTCGTCGTGAAGGTACAGATTTATTCCTTAAATCTGGTGTCCGAGCGATTGATAGTAAATGTAAATTAGAACAAGCTCCTGGACAACATGGTGCGCGTAAACCGCGTTTATCAGATTATGGTGTTCAGTTACGTGAAAAGCAAAAAGTTAGACGTATTTATGGAATTTTAGAACGTCAATTCCGTAATTACTACAAAAGCGCAGCTCGAATTAAAGGCAATACCGGTGAAAACCTACTTGGTCTTTTAGAACGTCGCTTAGATAACGTTGTTTATCGCATGGGATTTGGTGCAACTCGTGCTGAAGCTCGTCAATTAGTTAGTCATAAAGCTGTTCTTGTTAATGGTCGTGTTGTGAATATTGCATCTTATCAAGTTTCACCTGAAGATGTGATTAGTGTTCGCGAAAAATCAAAAAAACAAGCACGTATTAAAGCCGCTTTAGAGCTAGCTGAACAACGTGAAAAACCAACATGGTTAGAAGTTGATGCTAGCAAAATGGAAGGTGTATTTAAACGCTTACCAGAACGTTCAGATTTATCTGCTGATATCAACGAACATTTGATCGTCGAACTTTACTCTAAGTAAAGTTTAGCACTTAAGAGAGGACATAATGCAGGGTTCTGTAACAGAGTTTTTAAAACCTCACCTAGTTGATGTTGTTCAATACAGCCAAACACATGCTAAAGTGACTTTAGAGCCACTAGAACGTGGTTTTGGCCATACTTTAGGTAATGCACTACGCCGCATTTTATTATCATCTATGCCGGGATATGCAGTAACCGAAGTTGAAATTGACGGTGTTCTGCATGAGTACAGTACTAAAGAAGGCGTTCAAGAAGATGTACTTGATATTCTGCTTAATTTAAAAAAATTAGCAGTACGTGTACATACGAAAGATGATGTTATGCTGACTTTAAACAAATCGGGCATAGGTGCAGTAACAGCATCTGATATCACTCATGATGGTGATGTTGAAATTGTTAATCCTGATTTAGTGATTTGTCATCTTACTGATGCCAATGCTTCAATTAGTATGCGTATTCGTGTACAACGAGGACGTGGTTATGTCCCTGCTTCTGCTCGCGTTAAGTCAGAAGATGAAGAACGACCAATCGGTCGTCTGTTAGTTGACGCATGTTATAGCCCTGTAGAGCGCATTGCATATTCTGTTGATGCTGCTCGTGTGGAACAACGTACGGATTTAGATAAACTTGTTATCGATATGGAAACTAATGGTACTATCGATCCAGAAGAATCTATTCGTCGTGCATCAACTATTTTGGCTGAACAACTTGAAGCTTTCGTTGATTTACGAGATGTACGTCAACCAGAAGTTAAAGAAGATAAACCGGAATTTGATCCAATCCTTTTACGTCCAGTAGATGATTTGGAATTAACTGTTCGGTCTGCTAATTGCTTAAAGGCAGAAGCAGTTCATTATATTGGTGATTTAGTACAACGTACCGAAGTTGAGTTACTTAAAACCCCTAATCTTGGTAAGAAATCACTTACTGAAATTAAGGACGTGCTCGCATCTCGTGGTTTATCTTTAGGCATGCGTCTTGAGAATTGGCCACCAGCAAGTATTGTTGAAGACTAAGATAAAATTTATATAAGAAGGATAAAGTTATGCGCCATCGTAAAAGTGGTCGTCAACTGAACCGAAATAGCAGCCATCGTCAAGCAATGTTTCGTAACATGACAAGTTCACTTGTTGAACATGAAATCATCAAAACTACATTGCCTAAAGCAAAAGAGTTGCGTCGTGTTGTTGAACCGTTAATTACGCTAGCCAAAAGCGATAGCGTAGCTAATCGCCGTCTGGCTTTTGCTCGTATCCGTGATAAAGATACAGTTAAAAAATTATTTTCAGATTTAGGTCCACGTTTTGCTACCCGTCCTGGCGGTTATGTACGTATTTTAAAATGTGGTTTCCGTGATGGAGATAATGCTCCAATGGCTTATATTGAATTAGTTGATCGTCCTGCAGTAGAAGAAGCAGCATCAGCTGAATAATAATAAATCATTGTGTATTAAAACCGGCTATATGCCGGTTTTTTATTTATGTTTACTATATTTGAAAACTCAAATTACTAACTTTAGTTAAAATTAGTTAAAAACTAAAAGAGATCAAGACAAAATTATTAAATAAATAATTGTTAACAACAGTTATTTACCTCATAAATACAATTAATAGTGAGGTGGTGGTGTTTCTTCAGATAAATTAGCAATGTTTGAAGGTTGTGTTGCCTGTAGTTTTTGAGACAATAACGTCAATTGTTCTTTTAATTTGCTAACATCAGCTTGAAGGTTAGTTACCATTTGATTAAGTTCTTCAATGGTGATTTCTTGAAAAGCTACTTTGGTTTCAAGTAATTCTAATTGCTGGTTCATAAAATAAATTCATATATAGATTAGTTGATTAAATTACATTGTAAGTAAAAATAGCTACGAAATCCATCCATGCTCTGCAAAAGAGAAATATTCACCTTTACCTATAACAATATGATCTATGACTCGAATATCAACCAATTCACAAACTTCTTCTATTTTTTGTGTAAGATGGCGATCTGCCTGACTAGGTTTTGCCACACCTGAAGGATGATTATGAGCTAGAATCAATGCGGCTGCGTTATGTTGTAATGCTCGTCTAACAACTTCTCTTGGGTGGACTTCAACACAATTATAGGTACCGACAAACATATCTTCTGATGCTATGACGCGATTTTGATTATCTAAAAAAATAACCATAAAAACTTCACGATCTTTATTAGCCAATCGACTAGCTAAATAGTGATGTGTCAAAGATGACGATGTCAAAAAATTATCGGTAGTCATTTTAACTTTTAAATATCTATAAGAAAGTTCAACAACTGCTTTCAATTGTGTATATTTAGCCGTTCCCAATCCTTTCTTCTTGCAAAAATCACTATGGCTTGCATTAATTAAATTATAAAAAGAACCAAACTCATTTAATAGCTTTTGTGACAGTTCCAAAACAGGCAAATCTCGAGTGCCAGTGCGTAAAAAAAGAGCAAGTAATTCAGTATCACTGAGTGCTTCAACGCCAAATTTTAAAAGCTTTTCACGCGGCATTAATGCTATTGGTTGTGAAGGCATAGTTGCAGATCCCAATAATCGTAAAATAAAGATTATTAAAGGAAAAATTAGCAAAGCAAAATGATAATTTAAAATATTGGGAGTTGTTTCACAACTTATTAAGCAAAAACACAAAACAGAAGTAAATAAAAAGCGCTATATAGCGCTTTTAAAATTTAATTTAAATTAATTAAGAATTAGTGACAACCGCAGCCACCATGGCCACCGCCACAGCAGCCTGTGTTTTCATCATCTTCGTCTTCATGAGAATGACCACCACAGCCACAACCGCCATGTCCGTGATCATGACCATGCTCACCATGAATATGCCCGTGAGCAATTTCATCTTCAGTAGCTTCACGAATAGCCAATACTTCAACGTTAAATTGTAAATCTTGTCCAGCTAACATATGGTTTCCATCAATAGTGATGGTATCGCCATCGATAGCGGTGATTTCAACGGGTAAAGAACCATGCTCGGTATCAGCAAAAAATCGCATACCGACTTCAAGTTCATCTACACCAACAAAAACGTCACGAGGAACATTTTGTACAAGAGCATCATTAAAATCCCCGTAAGCATTAATTAGCTCAACGTCAAATTTGTCGCCAACTTGGTGACCATCTAATGCGTTCTCAAGATCTTGTAGCAAGTTACCTGCACCATGTAAATATTCTAATGGCGCTGTCGTAGTTGCTTCATCAACTAAAACACCGTCTTTAGTGCGAACTTGGTATGCTAAACTAACCACTGTATTTTTTGCTATTTTCATTTTTTCTCCAACAAACTTTTATTGAGCAAATTACATTAGATTTTAACGGAAAAAAGAGTATAAGTATTCTAAATTTTATATTTTTGTTCAAAACTTACCAAAAAATAAAATAAAAAAGGCGCAAACATTTATGGTTTAGCGCCTTTTTCACACACACTGAGAGCAGCTTATTTAAGTTCTAATTCATTCATCGCAGCGATGCTAAATCCACCGTCAACGTGAATGACTTCACCTGTAATACCTGATGCTAAATCTGAACATAAAAATGCTGCTGAATTACCCACATCTTCGGTTGTCACAGTGCGACGGATTGGTGTTACTGATTCACAGTGAGATAACATTTTTTTGAAATCTTTAATACCCGATGCCGCCAGTGTACGAATAGGGCCTGCTGAAATTGCATTAACACGGACACCTTCAGGCCCCATAGCATTTGCCATATAACGCACATTTGCTTCTAGTGAGGCTTTAGCTAGTCCCATTACATTATAGTTAGGGATTGCACGCTCAGCACCAAGATAAGAAAGTGTCACTAATGCTGAATTTGGATTTAGCATTGAACGACATGCCTTAGCCATAGCAACGAAGCTATAAGAGCTAATATCGTGAGCAATAGCAAAACCTTCACGGGTAACAGCATTAACATAATCGCCATCTAATTGATCACCTGGTGCGAAAGCAATAGCATGAACAAAACCATCAAATTTATCCCAAGTTTTTGCAAGTTCAGAAAATAGTTCAGAGATGCTTTCATCATGAGCAACATCGCAAGGTAAAACGATTTTAGAACCAAAATCAGCGGCAAACTCTTCAACGCGTGTTTTTAATTTATCATTTTGGTAAGTAAAAGCGAGTTCAGCGCCTTCACGATGCATTGCTTGTGCAATACCGTAAGCAATTGAACGATTACTTGCAACACCCGTAACGAGTATACGTTTACCTGTTAAAAATCCCATAAATTATTCCTCTAATTTTCACTATATAGTCTAGGATGATGACGATTATATGTTGATCAAGCCAACTTCGCCACTATAAATTTATTTTCGTTGATAGGTTTTTATTTTATTGTCTAAAATAAATGATTGTTTACCATATTAATATCCTACTATAATAGTCAATTATTGTTTTTTTATAGGAGGTACCAATTTGAATAATTTAGTTTGTTACAAAACATTGCCTATTTGGAATGCTGATACATTACCTGCGTTGTTGCGTCAAAAGCATAATACCCAAATTGGTACATGGGCGAAGTTAGAAATTTTAAAAGGAAGTATTGGTTTTGAAATGTTAACCGAACAAGGCGAAGTGATTACTAAGCATTGTTTTGATACTCAGCAGCAACCGCCATTTATATTGCCACAGCAATGGCACCGTATAGCCGAAATATCAGATGACTTACAGTGCCAGTTAGCATTTTACTGTTTGCCTGAGGATTATACTCAAAAAAAATACCAAATGACCAAAACCCACTCCGAGGTAATTAACGCAACAAAGATTATCCAAACAGGAAAGGCATTGGATTTAGGTTGTGGTTCAGGTCGTAATTCACTTTACTTGCAGTTACAAGGCTTTGATGTTACCGCGATTGATAAATCAGAGCTCAGTATTGGAAACTTACAAAAAATCATTAATGATGATAACCTTAAGCACATTAATGCAATGGTTTACGATATCAATCAAGCAAATTTACCGGGCGAATATGATTTTATTTTTTCGACTGTTGTCATGATGTTTTTACAACCCGAAAGAATTCCAGCTATTATTAATAACATGCAAAAAATGACCAAATCAGGGGGATATAATTTAATTGTCAGCGCCATGTCTACGCCTGATTACCCTTGCTCTGTTGGGTTTTCATTTACTTTTAAAGAAAACGAATTGCGCCAATATTACCAAGATTGGGAAATACTAAAATATAATGAAGATGTTGGACAATTGCATAAAACGGATATACATGGAAACAGAATCAAATTAAGGTTTGCAACCTTATTGGCTAAAAAACGATAACGATTACAGGATATAGCATCCTGTAATTTTATACATTAATCGATTAACGTGTATTTAATTTTTCGCCGACCGTAAACCAAGCCTTGCGTGAGTTTAACAAATCTTGGGCAGACATCGGTTTTTTCCCAGCAGGTTGCAAAAGTATCATATTCAATGCGCCGTTGCTGGTTGCAATACAAATGCCATTTTTATTGGCTTGCAAAATTGTGCCAGCCGTCTGTTTTGAATCCATTTTTACCACATGGGCTTGCCATACTTTTACAGGCTCACCATTAACCTCAAAATAACTCACTGGCCATGGGTTAAAAGCCCGAACGCAACGTTCAAGTTGCACGGCAGGCAAATTCCAATCAAGTTTAGCTTCCTGTTTTGACAGCTTTTCGGCATAGGTTGCTTGCGCCTCATCTTGTTTTTCAGGTTGGATTTTTCCTTCAGTGATTAACTCTAATGTATCAAGCAAGCCTTGGGGACCGAGTTTTGCGAGTTTCTCATACAGTGATGCGCTAGTATCGGATTGCTCAATAGGACAGGTAAGCTTATAAAGCATATCACCCGTATCAAGCCCTGCATCCATCTGCATAATGGTAATGCCTGTTTCTTCATCGCCTGCCCAACATGCACGTTGAATTGGCGCAGCACCTCGCCAACGGGGTAATAACGAACCATGCACATTTAAGCAACCTAATCTAGGTATACCAAGTACAGCTTGTGGCAAAATAAGTCCATAAGCAACAACAACCATAATGTCAGCATTTAATTCAGCAATGATTTTTTGATTTTCTTCGGATTTAAGCGTTGCTGGTTGAT
This sequence comes from Gilliamella sp. BG3, assembly GCF_046635605.1. NCBI lineage: Bacteria > Pseudomonadati > Pseudomonadota > Gammaproteobacteria > Orbales > Orbaceae > Gilliamella > Gilliamella sp. BG3. Next base: position 120,981 of record NZ_JBIDFE010000004.1, on the reverse strand, counting down.
AAACAGGAATATTATGCTCAACAGCTAATTGTTTAACAGGGCTTGCTGTTAATTTATTACCACGACCTGCAGGGCGATCTGGTTGCGTAAAAACAGCAATTACATTATGGCGTGAGTTAATAAGAGCTTTTAAATGAGTTGCAGCAAAATCGGGTGTACCTGCAAAAATAATATTTAAAGGTTTAGTTGCATGTGGCATAAGCGTTATGTCCATAATCAAAAATTTATCTGAATTATACCCGAAATTTTAGTGAGAATCTTTAATCAAAAAAACTCATGGATATGATAAACATCTTTAGTTGGTATAAATATTGATAATATTTATATACATTAGGTTATGTTGTGTAATTATCCCTCTAATTTAATACGATTAAACGTTACAAATGATTTCAGAAAAAACGCTTTATGGGTTTCTAGCGAATTATTTTAATCGATGAGATCCTTATCTTGCATCATGTTAGGCATAGTTATATTATGGCTATAATGCAATATTATTTAAGGAATAAATTATGTTAAAATCAATTGATCCAACAACAACCCAATCTTGGAAATCCCTTCAAGCTAGTTACGAAAAACACCACAATAAAACCATTGCACAAATTCTGAAAGAAGAACCAAAACGTGTTGAAAAGCTTACTATTCCTTTTGAAGAAGAGTTTTTGGTTGATTTATCTAAAAATAGAGTGACACAAGAGACGCTAGAGTTGCTTTATAAGCTAGCTGATGAATGCGATCTAATTGGTGCTACTAAAGCCATGTATAGTGGTGAAAAGATTAATCGTACAGAAAATCGAGCTGTATTACATGTTGCATTACGTAATGTATCAAATACACCAATTTATGTTGATGGTAAGAATGTGATGGATGATGTTAATACTGTCTTAGCTAAGATGGAATCATTCAGTAAAAAAATCATTAATGGTGAATGGAAAGGATACGCTGGTAAAGCCATTACTGATGTGGTCAATATTGGTATTGGTGGTTCGGATCTAGGGCCAGTAATGATTACCGAAGCACTACGACCTTACAAAAACCACTTGAACATGCATTTCGTATCAAATGTAGATGGCACACATATCGTTGAAGCGTTAAAAGGCTTAAATCCTGAAACTACTTTATTTTTGGTTGCATCCAAAACTTTTACCACTCAAGAAACTATGACAAATGCACAAACAGCACGAGCATGGTTACTTGATGCTGCTAAAGATGATAAAGCAGTTGCTTTGCACTTTGTTGCACTTTCAACTAATGCTAAAGAAGTTGAAAAATTTGGTATTGATACAGCTAATATGTTTGAATTTTGGGATTGGGTTGGTGGACGTTATTCATCTTGGTCGGCAATTGGCTTATCGATTGTTTTATCAATTGGTTTTGATAACTTCAAACAATTTTTAGCTGGTGGCCATGCGATGGATAAGCACTTCCAAAACGCACCAATTGATAAAAATATTCCAACGTTACTGGCATTAATTGGTATTTGGTACAATAATTTTTGTGGTGCTGAAACTGAAGCTATTTTACCATATGATCAGTACATGCACCGTTTTGCGGCTTATTTCCAACAAGGAAATATGGAGTCAAATGGTAAAAGTGTCGATCGCAACGGTAATAAAACACCTTACACAACAGGTCCAATTATTTGGGGCGAACCAGGAACCAATGGTCAACATGCATTTTATCAATTAATTCACCAGGGTACTAAACTCATCCCTTGTGATTTTATTGCGCCAGCAATAAGCCATAATCCAGTTGGAGATCATCACCCAAAATTATTATCTAACTTTTTTGCTCAAACTGAAGCTTTAGCTTTTGGTAAAACAAGAGAACAGGTCGAGCAAGAGTTCATAGCTGCAGGAAAAAATCTTGATGAAGTGAAATCTGTTGTACCATTTAAAGTATTTGAAGGTAATAAACCAACTAATTCAATATTAGTGAAAAAAATTACACCTTATACTCTTGGTGCCTTAGTTGCGATGTATGAGCATAAAATCTTTACTCAAGGAGTTATTCTTAATATATTTAGTTTTGATCAATGGGGTGTTGAACTTGGTAAACAACTTGCTGGACGTATTTTACCTGAATTAGCAGATGATAAACCAGTTAGCTCTCACGATGATTCAACCAATAGCTTAATCAACCAATACAAAAAATGGCGTTAAGTATTATTAAAAAAGATAAGTTATAATATAAAAAAAACCTTCAGCTAAAACTGAAGGTTTTTTATAATAGTGAAAAAATTATTTTTTCACACGCATTATTGGAGTTTTACCTGCTTCGACAGCGCCAGATAATTTATTTAATTCTATTATGGTTTCCATATTAGAAATAACCACTGGAGTTAATACGGATTTGGCTTTGCTTTCAAGTAAAGGTAAATCAATTTCAATAATAGTATCTCCTACTTTTACCTGCTGACCTTCTTCAGCAACTCGTTTGAAGCCTTCACCTTTTAGTTCTACTGTATCAATACCAAAGTGAACAAAAAGCTCAATGCCCTCATCCGATTCTATAGCAAAAGCGTGGTTGGTTTCGAAAATTTTGCCTATTTTTCCACTTAATGGAGCGACAATTTTATTACCAGAAGGTTTAATTGCTACCCCATCACCAACGATTTTTTCAGCAAAAACCACATCTGGTACATCTTCGATTTTGACAATTTCGCCACTTAAGGGAGCAATAATCTCGATGCTGTTTTTATTATCATCGGATACGAATTGCTTAATTTTATCGAATAGACCCATTATTGCCTCCTAACAAATTTGCTTTTCAGCAGTGTAATTTTCAATTAAATCAATAATTTCTTTAGAAGTTGCTTTTTCTAATACAGTATCAGCAAATTTTTTCGCTTCTTCATAGTTAGTATTGCGAATTAATTTTTTGATTTTAGGAATTGATACTGCACTCATACTAAATTCATCAAGTCCCATACCAAGCAATAAGATTGTGGCTCTTTCATCACCAGCAAGCTCTCCACACATACCTGTCCATTTACCTTCTTTATGAGAAGCATCGATAACATTTTTAATCAGAGTTAGCACTGAAGGCGAAAACGGATTATAAAGGTGAGAAATTAATTCGTTACCACGGTCAACGGCAAGTGTATATTGAGTTAAGTCATTGGTACCGATACTAAAAAAGTCTACTTCCTTGGCTAAGTGATGTGCAATCACAGCGGCTGCAGGAGTTTCAATCATTACACCGATTTCAATATTTTTATCAAATGATTTGCCTTCAGCAGTCAATTGTTCTTTAAGAGTATTGATTTCGGATTTTAATGTTCGGATTTCTTCAACAGAAATAATCATTGGGAACATAATGCGCAATTTACCAAATGCTGATGCACGCAAAATTGCGCGTAGTTGTGCATGAAGTACTTCTTTACGATCTAAACAGATTCGAATTGCTCGCCAACCTAAGAATGGATTCTCTTCTTTTGGTAAATGCATATAAGGTATATCCTTATCGCCACCAATATCCATGGTACGGACAATTACCGATAAACCATTGGTTGATTCAGCTACTTCTTTATATGCTTTAAACTGTTCTTCTTCATCAGGATAAGCTTCGCGATCCATAAATAAGAATTCAGTACGGTATAGACCAACACCTTCATAACCGTTACGTTCAGCACCTGCAATATCACGCACTGTACCAATGTTACCGCAAATTTCTACTTGATGGCCATCAAGGGTTACAGCAGGTAGATCTTTCAATTTAGCTAGTTCTTCTTTATCACTAATATATTTAGCTTGAACTTGTTTTAATTTTTCTTGAGTTGTGTGATCTGGATTGATATAAATAGCATTATTTATAGCATCTAAAATAACAAAATCGCCATGTTTGATTGCTTGAGTTGCATTAGATGTTCCGACGATAGCTGGTATCTCTAAAGAGCGAGCCATAATTGAAGTATGTGAGGTGCGTCCACCAGCGTCAGTAATAAAACCTAGCACCATATCCAAGTTTAGCTGAGCTGTTTCAGAAGGTGTTAAATCGGTTGCAACTAAAATACATGGTTGGCTAATAGCACTCAAGTCAACAATTTCAATACCTAAAATATTTTTGAGTAAACGTTTACCAATATCACGAATATCTGCGGCACGTTCTTTTAGATATTCATCATCTAGATTTTCTAATTCTTTAGCTTGAGTTTCAAATACAGATTGAACAGCGGCATCAGCGGTTGAATGTTTACTTTGAATACGAGAAATAACTTCTTGTTCAAGATCCTCATCTTCAAGAAGCATAATATGCCCTTCAAAAATGGCCGCTTTATCTTCGCCTAATGTGGATTTTGCTCGTTCCATAATCGTATGTAGCTGTTTACTTGATTTTTGGCGAGCTTCCTTGAAGCGCTCAATTTCAGCCTCAATCTTGTTATCAAGAATTTGCCTATTACTAATAACAATAGGCTCTTCTTTTAATAATAGCGCTTTAGCAAAAGCGATACCGGGGGAAACAAGTGTACCTGATACCATAACATTTAATCCTTATTCTATTTTAAAACCGTTCATAGCTAATCGGGAGTTATTATTCCAACTCAGGAATTAATTTTACTAAATGAGCAACTGCTTCTTTTTCGTCTTCACCTTCGGCAGAAATGGTAATAGTTGTGCCTTGTGATAAACCTAATGTTTGTAACTTAAACAGACTTTTAGCACTCGCACTTTTACCATTAGATGTGACAGTAATTTCTGCATTAAAGTTCTTTGCTTCTTTAACAAATTGTGCAGCAGGGCGGGTATGAAGACCGTTAGATGCAGTAATAGTTACATCTTGTTTATACATATTATTTTACTCCCAAAATATTTTGTTTCACCGACCAATATAAATAAAAACTGCCTGAAAGGCTAGTAAGATTTCATCGATCTTTTATATTAAGTCGTCGTATTAGCTATCATATTAAGATAGCCATACTTTATCAGTATCGGTAGATACGAGTGACTTTATCACTACATTTTTTAAATTCTACCTGTCCATGGATTCCATGTTTAATATTCTCAAAAACGATTTCTTCACTACCATCAAGTTGTGATATGCGGATCTCCTCTCTACAGAAAGCCTCGAATCGCTGTAATTCCTGCTCACTATTACCCAATTTATAAGATTTAGGTAAGTCTTGACTGGTTACATAGGTATGTATTTTATCTTGCACATCAAGGACAATTACGCCTTTATTCGATAAAAACGAACTACAGGAGGTTAATGATAATGTTAATCCTGCAAAAAATAATAATTGCAGTGAAAATTTCATGATAAATCCTATAATGTTCAAAATAATTCCTTTATAAAGCAAAGCAATCTGTTTATGATTTATAATTAGATGCAAATTATATACTAATAATTGAAGAAAGTGCAGAGTGCATTTTTCTTGATGTAATAATATTAGGGGAAGTTTATGTCAGATACTATTAATTACGACGAATTTAATCGCCAATTAATCCAAAATAAAATAGGCATTACCGCTGCTGAGTTACATGGTTTTCTTTCAGGCATATTAGCTGGAGGTAACAATGACGAGAGCTGGCGTCCATTAGTTGAGGATATGTTAAACAATGGTCAAAAAATGCCAACATCATTAGATGAAAAAATTAGCCAACTTTATGCGCTTATCAAACAGCAATTTTTTGAAGAAGATTTCAGCTTTCAGTTATTACTTAGCGACAAAGATTTATATACACAACTGGATGATTTAGTTGGTTGGGTAAATCATTTTTTACTTGGTATTGGACTTGTGCAACCTAAAATTAACCACATCAAAGGTGATGTTGGTGAAGCTATTTATGACCTACGTCAAATTGTTAAACTAGGCTATGATGAAAATGAAGATCAACAAGAGCTTGGTTTTGCTTTTGAAGAGATAAAAGAGTATGTTCGCATAACTTCTATGCTATGTTTTGATGAATTTAACGAATTTAATGAGGCTGACACACCTCCAACAATCCATTGATATTAATAACATTACATCTTCAGGGGCATCACAATGATAAATACTGATATCGAAACAGAACTTTTTGCACGTCGAGAAAAATTACTAGCTCAAATGATACCAAATAGTGTTGCACTTTTTTTTGCTGCTCCAGAAATGACGAGGAGTAATGACACCCACTACCCATATCGACAAAATAGCGACTTTTGGTATTTTACACTTTTTTCTGAACCAGAAGCGGTATTTGCAGTAGTTAAACAAAAAGATAATACAACTAAATACATATTATTTAATCGCCCCAAAGATACGCTAGCAGAGACTTGGACTGGTTACCGTTTAGGTCAAGATGCCGCATTAAAGACGGTTTTTGTTGATGAAGCTTATATATTTGATGAAATTGAAAAAGTATTACCTGATTTATTAAATGGCAAAACGGCGGTTTACCATGCTGACCAACAGTATCAATATGCCGATAGCATTGTAAATCGCACAATGAATACGCTGCGACAAGGGAGTAGATTAAATCTTTATGCACCAAACAGCACGATCGATTGGCGACCGATAGTTCATCAAATGCGCATGTTTAAATCAGATTTTGAAATAAAAATATTGCGCAAGGCTTGCAAAATCAGCGCACAATCTCACGTTCGAGCAATGCAAAAATGTAAACCGAATATGTATGAGTATCAACTAGAAGCTGAAATCTTGCATGAATTTGCATGGCATGGCGCACGAGCACCATCTTATAACACTATTGTTGGTAGTGGTAATAATGGATGTATACTACATTATGAAAATAATAGTCAGCAGTTAAAAGATGGCGATTTAGTTTTAATTGATGCGGGTTGTGAATATCAGTACTATGCAGGCGATATAACTCGCACTTTTCCTATCAATGGCAAATTTAACCAAGCTCAACTTGAAATTTATAACATCGTTTTAGCATCACAATATCAAGCCATTAAATTATTTAAACCGGGCACTTCAATTATGGAAGTCAATAATCAAGTTATAAGAACGATGGTAGAAGGTTTAGTAAAACTCGGGATTATGCAAGGTGATGTTGATAGCTTAATTGCTAATAAAGCTTATACACAATATTACATGCACGGTTTAGGCCATTGGTTAGGTATTGATGTACATGATGTTGGTAGTGGACGAGATCGAATTTTAGAGCCAGGAATGGTATTGACCGTTGAACCAGGGCTTTATATTAATCAAGAATCAGATGTACCAGCACAATATAAAGGTATCGGTATTCGGATCGAAGATAACATTTTAATTACTGACACAGGAAATGAAGTTCTGACAGGTGATGTTCCAAAAGACCCAGCTGAAATTGAAAAATTAATGGAAAATAAATTTACTCATTAATTGTGTCGTTGCCGTAATTTTTAAAATAAAAATTACGGTTTTTTGTTTTCATCTACCTAATTATTAATCCAACTTAATTGATTTATCACGGTTAAAAATAATTCTAATTTTTAGGTCTTTTGCTGGAATTGATTTGTACTTCCAAGTTTTCATGGCATTTATTACCGAACGATTAAATATATTATTAGGATTTGCTTCAACAATGCGAATATTTTCAACTCGCCCATCGCTGTTAACATCAAACATTGCTACCACATAGCCTTCTAAGCGCATATCAAGCGCTCGGCGTGGATACTCAGGTTGATTCCGTCTAATTGGAGAAGGATTACCTGAATATTGGCGATTATCTGAAAGTTTGGGTGCAACAGAGGTATTTGCCAAATTATCACTAACCACTTCTTGCCTAACTTGTTTATGAGAAGCTTTTTGGACTGACCTGCGCTTTTTTTTCGGCTTTTTATCTTTTTTTACTACAACTTCCTTTTGGGGCTCAACTGTTGATTTATTAGATATTTTTTCGAGAATAGATTTAGGATTTTCTTCCTTAACCACTTCTGGTTCAACAACAGGATCAATTGGTTTTTCTTCAATTTGTTTGTTATCGATCAGTTCACTATTTTCCGCACCTTGAATTTCTGGAGTATTTTCAACTAATGATTGTTCAGGGGCGGCAAATTGGGATAGATCGACCATAATAGCTTTAATCGCATTATCGCCTTCATCAACAGCAACATTTTTAGCAAACAAGGCAGAACTAAAGAGCAGAGCAAATAAGATAAGATGCGACAATACAGAAACTGATGTACATACATAGTTGTTTTTAGGCTTTTTTTTAATTGGACTCAAAGGGGCCTTAGTATTATCGAGATCTATATCAAAGTTAATCTTCATAATAATAATCATATTTAACTTAATGACAGTTATTCTAAATGAAAATGCTTATCATTTGTAGTATTATTTTAAAATAAGATAGATGAAACCTTGTTGCATAAAGATATTTATCAGATAATAGAAAATAAATATCTATTATTTGTAGTGGTTAGGCTGATGAATACTCCATCAATGAATCAAATACTCGATCTTGTTAAAAATGATTTAGTCAAAGTAAATGAGGCAATACAGGCAGAACTAACTTCTGATGTGGCTTTAATTAATCAATTAGGCAATTACATCATTAGTAGTGGTGGCAAACGTATACGCCCTGTTATCGCATTATTAATAGCCAAAGCACTCAACTACCAAGGCGATAAACATATTATCACTGCTGCTTTTATTGAATTTATTCATACCGCCACCTTATTGCATGATGATGTTGTTGACGAATCCGATTTACGCCGAGGCAAATCAACCGCCAATGCACTTTTTGGCAATGCCGCGAGCGTATTAGTTGGCGATTATATTTACACACGCTCTTTTCAAATGATGGTACGTACAGAATCGTTCAAAGTATTGACGATCATGTCGGCTGCAACCAATGTAATAGCTGAAGGTGAAGTACAACAGTTGATTAATTGTAACGATCCAGATATCACAAAAGAACAATATTTAGATGTAATTTATCGAAAAACGGCACGTCTATTTGAAGCAACATCGCATTCTGCTGCTGTCCTAGCTGGAGCTAGTGAGGAGCAAGAACTCGCCCTACAAGAATATGGAAAATATTTAGGCACAGCCTTTCAAATCATTGATGATCTACTCGATTATAGTGCTGATAGCAACCAAAAATTAGGTAAAAATTTAGGGGACGATCTTAACGAAGGCAAGCCCACTCTACCGCTTTTACATGCTATGCACCACACAAAAAACGCCCAAGATGCGGCATTAATACGCCAAGCAATAGAGCAAGGTAATGGTCGACAATTATTAGATCGTATTTTAAACATCATGGACGAATGTGGTTCGCTAGATTTTACGTTACAAACTGCTCAAAAAGAAGCGCAAAAAGCGTTTGACGTTATCGCAATTTTACCTGATTCGCCTTATAAACAAGCGTTACAAGATCTTGCCTTATTGTCAGTAAAAAGAGAAAACTAACTAGCCAATAAATCAATTAAATATATGCTTTTTATACTCAAACACATAGTTTCCTGAAACTTTTTGTCATTAGTTTCATATACAATAACTTTAATTTAAGGTAATTATTTATGCTTAAAAGGTTTTGGCCTGTTTTGTTAATTTTTATCTCGATGATTTCAGTGCAAGGCAGTGCCTCAATAGCCAAATATCTGTTTCCTGTATTAGGGCCTGAAGGGATGACAGCTTGGCGATTATTTTTTTCAGCAATTATGTTAATTTTAATATTCAAGCCGTGGCGTAAAACACTGACAAAACAAGCATTAAAATACATTTTTTTATACGGTATTTCAATTGGTTGTATGAATTTAGCGTTTTACAATGCAATCGCAAGAATTCCGCTAGGTATTGCAGTTGCCATTGAACTCACAGGGCCAATTATGGTGGCGATGTGCTCCTCGCGTAAAGTACTTGATTTTATTTGGTTAGGTGTTGCTATTATTGGCTTGGCTATGCTTTTACCCATTGAACAAGCTTCAAGCAATTTAGATCCCAAGGGTATTTTATTTGCGCTATTAGCTGGAAGTGGTTGGGCGTGTTATATCTTATTTGGACGCAAAGCCAGCACTATTTATGGCTCAGCCAGCGTAGCGATTGGATCAGTCATTGCTTCGTGCTTTTTATTTCCTATTGGAATTTGGCAAAGTGGCAGTACCATGTTTTCGTTGGAATTGCTCCCAATGGTTTTTCTGGTCTCGTTATTAGCATCAGCAATCCCTTATGGATTAGACATGATTGCACTACCAAAATTACCAGCACAAACATTTAGTACATTAATGAGCTTATCGCCTGTTTTTGCCGCGCTTTCTGGATTCATTGTTTTGCATGAACAACTAACCCACTACCAGTGGTTAGCCATTATTTTTATTATTACCTCATCAATAGGTACAGTGCTAACTATGAGTCGCCCAGTAAAAATAAAATCGAGTAAACCAAACAATTAAACAATTAAAACCACTATCGCACTAATTATAAGTGGATAATGGTTGTACGGCGAGCTATAGTTAACAGTTACTAAGTACTCAGTTATAACTCATTTAATTGAAAATTTAGTATTAATGACTTAACGAGGAGGTAATCCCATACCTCCGCCCATTAATCCTTTCATTTGGCGCATCATCTTCATCATGCCGCCACCTTTCATTTTTTTCATCATCTTTTGCATATCTTCAAACTGTTTTAACAGCTTGTTGACATCTTGAACCTGAGTTCCCGAACCGTTGGCAATACGGCGTTTACGAGAACCTTTAATGATTTCAGGATTAGCACGCTCTTTTAATGTCATTGAACCAATGATTGCCTCCATTTTGATGGTAATTTTATCATCCATCTGTGCTTTAATATGATCAGGAAGTTGACCAACACCGGGTAATTTAGCTAACAAAGCCCCCATTCCGCCCATATTACGCATCTGTTTTAACTGATCTTGGAAATCGTTAAAATCAAATTTATCACCTTTTTTTAGCTTCTTGGCAATTTTTTCTGCTTTTTCGCGATCGACGTTGCTTTGTAATTCTTCAATTAAAGATAGCACATCGCCCATACCTAAAATACGTGAAGCAATGCGATCAGGATAAAATGGCTCTAAAGCATCTGTCTTTTCACCCATTCCTAAAAATTTAATTGGCTTACCGGTAATGTGGCGAATTGATAACGCTGCACCACCACGAGCATCCCCGTCAACTTTTGTTAAAATTACACCAGTAAGCGGTAATGCATCATTAAACGCTTTAGCGGTATTAGCGGCATCTTGCCCTGTCATAGCATCGACCACAAATAGTGTTTCAACTGGATCGATAGCTTGGTGTAGCACTTTGATTTCATCCATCATATTGCTATCAACATGCAAACGGCCTGCAGTATCAACAATTAACACATCAAAAAATTGCAATTTAGCATGCGAAATAGCTTTATTAACAATATTGACTGGCTTTTCAGCAATATCAGATGGAAAAACTTCAACATCAATAGCTTTAGCTAATGTTTCTAGCTGTTTAATCGCAGCAGGGCGATAAACATCGGCAGAAACAACCAACACTTTCTTTTTATGTTTTTCTTTTAAAAATTTAGCTAGCTTAGCAACGCTCGTTGTTTTACCTGCCCCTTGCAAACCTGCCATTAAAATCACTGCGGGTGGTTGAGTTGCCAAATTGAGCGAACTATTAACCTCACCCATAGCAGTTGTTAATTCTGCCTGAACTATTTTGATAAATTCTTGACCTGGGGTTAAGCTCTTATTGACATCTAATCCAACAGCCTTTTCTTTAACTTGATTAATAAATTCACGAACTACGGGTAGTGCAACATCGGCCTCAAGTAGTGCCATACGAACATCGCGCAATGCATCTTTGATATTATCTTCAGATAATCGTCCTCGACCACTAATATTGCGGAATGTCTGTGATAAACGGTCGGTTAAATTCTCGAACATATTAACTCTCGTAATAAATGAAAAATTGCCATTATCATATCAGAAAATTTCAATAAGTCCCACGATCATAATTTTGCACTGACTTGACACAAAATTGTGTTCCTGTTGAAATGAGGAAAGAGAAAAAGACGATTATTAATAATTACAAAACAGAATAGTTTAGACTAAAAAGGAGAAAATCGGACATGGCAAAAGTAATTAGTACTGATAAAGCGCCAGCAGCTATTGGGCCTTATGTTCAAGCAGTAGATTTAGGTAATATGTTATTTGCCTCAGGACAAATTCCATTAGATCCAACAACTGGTGAAATGCCAACTTGTGTTAAAGAGCAAGCCAAACAGAGTTTAGCGAATGTTAAAGCGATCATCACTGCGGCTGGCTATCAAGTAAGTAATATCGTTAAAACGACTATTTTCTTAGCTGATATCAATGACTTTGCTACGGTAAATGCAGTATACGAAGCCTTTTTTATTGAAAATAATGCATCTTTCCCTGCACGTTCTTGCGTACAAGTAGCTCGAATTCCCAAAGATGCCAAAGTCGAAATCGAAGTTATTGCCGCTAAATAAATTTGCTTATCAGATTAGCACCAATAGGTGCTAATTTTTGTAAAAAAGTTTCAGGTAACTATGTGTTTCAGTATAAAATTAATATAAAAACATGACTTTTTGGGTTATTTTGTTCTTTATTCATCTTATTAAAAAACGGCAATTTTCCAACCAAAAATCAACTTAATTATTTGCTATTAAACTATTATTTAATGATTGATCGCCAATAGAGTTGGTGCAATAATCTACAATTATTTATTATTATTATTTGTACCAATTGGATTGTAAAAATGTTTGAAAAAGTAGAGCCGTACTCAGGGGACCCCATCTTATCACTAGTAACTGAATTTATTAATGATAGTCGAGAAAACAAAATAAATTTAAGTATTGGTTATTATTATGATGAAAATAGCATAGTGCCTCAATTACAATGTATTAAAACGGCGCGTGATTATATCTATCATCACAACCAAGATGCTCAATTGTATTTACCCATGAGTGGCCTACCAGCTTATTGCCAAGCGATCCAATCTTTATTATTTGGTGAAGATCATTCGGCCTCTAAAGATAAACGTATCGCAACGATACAAACCTTAGGCGGATCGGGGGCTCTTAAAATAGGTGCTGATTTTTTATTTCGCTATTTCCCAAATTCACAAGTATGGGTCAGCGATCCAACTTGGGAAAATCACATCGCCATTTTTAATGGTGCTGGTTTTAAAGTAAACCAATATCCTTACTTTGATGAACAAACATGTGGCGTAAAATTTGAAGCAATGCTTGAAACATTAAATCAACTACCAGCTAAAAGCATAGTCTTACTACACCCTTGTTGCCATAACCCAACTGGCGCTGATCTAACGCAAGCACAGTGGGATAAAGTAATAGCAGTTTTACAAGCACGAGATCTTATTCCATTTATGGATATTGCTTATCAAGGCTTTGGCAAAGGTATTGAACAAGACGTTTATGCGATTCGAAAAATGGCAGATGTAGGATTGTGTGGATTTGTTAGTAACTCATTTTCGAAAACATTTTCACTTTATGGTGAACGAGTGGGAGGATTATCCGTTTTATGTGATAACAACCAGATCGCTAACCGTGTGTTAGGACAGTTACAAGCAACGGTTCGCCAAAATTATTCAACCCCAGCGGCATATGGTGTGCAGTTAGTGAGTTATGTTTTAAATAATCCAGAACTTAAAGCGCAATGGTTAAAAGAAGTCGAATCCATGAGAACTCGCATCGTAACCATGCGATCAACTCTGGTTGAATTATTAAAAAAAGCGGCACCTGATTGTCATTTTGATTATTTAGTAAAACAGCAGGGCATGTTTAGTTATACCGGTTTTAGTAAAGAGCAAGTTACACAATTAAAAGATAATTTTGCTATTTATTTGGTGGGTAGCGGAAGAATGTGTGTAGCGGGTTTAAATCACCATAATATCGAACGTGTGGCAGAAGCATTTGCTGCACTAAAACAATCATGTTAATAAAGGAGTGTATTTTTATGTTCCATAAAATGTTAATGTTAATATTAGGTATAGCAATGGCGACTTTAGTTGTTGGATGTAACACCGTAAAAGGTGTTGGTCAAGATGTCGAATCGGGTGGAAAAGCCATTTCACATACAGCCGAAAAAGTGAGTGATAAAATGTAACTAAGGTTATCTATGTCTAGCAAAATATCCGTTTTTTAACTATTTTTAGAGTAAAATATTTTGTATTTTATATTTTTACTTGTTGGGTGCGGTTCGTTAAATTTACGAATTGCACCTTTAATTATGGAAAATTGCCAATATTCAAACCTATCGAATTTTTATTAAATACATCATCTAGCATATACCTGAAATAATCTTTTTGATAAATCAGAAGGTTATTAGCAATCCTAAAAAAACGCAAAAACTAGCCAAGTATTTTTTTTATAGTTATAATTAAAACCAATTCAGTTCACTTAGTGAACTAATAAAAAACCAAATAAAACAAATGATTAATTGACAGGCGGAATATTATGTTGTATAATTTTAAACACCAAACACCAAACACCAACACTGGCAAACCTATCTCTTAAATTTATCAAATAACGCCCTTAGGCAATTTTTTACGCTTTCCTCGTTTATATTCTCGAAGTTATCACTTAAATTATTATCGGCATTATTGCCGAAATTATCTCAAAAAGCCGTGCTAGTATTAGCATTATTATTGTCGTCTTCATGGAATTTACAGGCATCAATAAGTAAAATTGAACGATCGGGTAATCGTAGTGATGCAATAATTATTCCGTCGCCAGTTATCAATTACGCAAGGCCGAGTCTACGATTTGGCGGTGGGGTTCTTGACGATTTTCACGATAGCGACTATCTGGCAGGTCCAGCTGAAATATGGAATCCATATAAGGGATTCTTAGTTCAAATTAACCCGATGTTATACAGTCAAAATTTTCCGACAACGGGTGCTGATGGGTTATATTTTGATTTATTGATAGACGGATATGAAGGGGAATTGATATGGGAACCTGTCACACATGAGGGAATAACAGCAACAGTGACGAGTGTTGTTGCTGATGAGTGGTGGATGACTACTCCTGCCGATAAAGGAAAAGTTGTAGCACGTGTTAAGTTAACCGGGCCAATGGCAAATAATAGTCAGAAACAGTCAACAGATCCAGGTAAAATTACTGTGCCAAATTTACCACAGACATTTGAGCTAGTGGGTAGGGATAGTTCAGGTAGTGAAGTTGTAAAATATGGATTTGTTTTGCAGAAATGGTTTGTCAGTGGAGGGCCTAATAAACTCGAAACTCTTCCTAATCAAGTAAGTTGGTGTAGTAGTTTAGGTTATCGACTTATTAAAGTAAAAGATGTCACTAACGCAGTTTGTTTCAATTTTAACTCAGGACCTTGGTGTAAAGGCGCTGTTGGCGCTACGCCGTCCTCAAATGGTAATTATTATCAGCGTCGAATAGGCGCGGGGTTTATTGCAGAGTGGGGGGTACTCTCAGTTTATGGCGCAGGATTTAGAGAAGGGTTTCACTGGACGAGTGACGAAAGTGATGGCCACAGGTACCAGCTCATTGTGTGGCCACGCTTTGGTGATATAGGCGGCTATGATTATCCTGCTTCTCTATATGTGATTTGTGTTACACCTTAGTTTTTAGCCATTAATCCTAATAGAAAGCTACCCTATCATAAGATGAGTGTTAAACCAATAAAGCTGCGCTTTTGTGATTAGATAGCAAAAGCGCTTTTTTGAAATAAAAAATCTTTTGAGTAAGCGCTGAATTGGCTAAAAATACTCAGATAGAATGCTTGTTTTCCTAAGTCTTTCTACATTTTTATGCTTTTATCCAGTCCTGTTGCCATTTTCTTAGTTTTTGTTTGTCTATTTTATATTTACCTTGTTTTTATTAATTAGAGTCGTTCAAAAAATAGGTAAATACACAAATTTAACAGGGGATAAATTTGTAGTATAAGACAAGCCGTGTTACAAAATTGCCAAATCGTTTATATCGCTATTGATTCTTTAGCTAAAGACAGAGATAATCCTTTGCTAATTGAATCTAACGATTTATCGATTATTAAACAGGTACAAAAATGATCAAGGAAAAAGAACTTAAAGGATTAGGCGGTTGGCTAATTTTAGTTGGTATTGAATTATTTTTTTGTTTTATTTTTATTGGATATGTTACTTTTTCTAGACTAAATGCGATTGATTTTATCGACGTATGGACACAATTATTGGATCCCTACTCGAAAATGCACACAATTCATTTGGGTCTGTTTATTTTAGGTGACATGGGTCTAAATTGTTTATTATTGCTTTTAAACGCTTATATTATATTTTTATATTTTACTAAAAGTTATAAATTTCCTAACTTTTTTATTATATTTAGTAGCAGTTTTATTGTTTTTAAGCTAATTCAAAGATGTTGGTATCTTTTTATAGTGTTACCATTTGAAGTTAAATTTGAGTTTTCTTTTATAAAAGATATTGTGATAGCAATCATTTATACCAGTATTTGGATTGCTTATGTGTTAAAGTCAGTTCGAGTCAAAAATACATTTGTTAATGGTCGCCATAGTGAAGTTACTCATAGCGACATAATTAGTTAATTTGTTTTAAGGAAATAAAATGACATCAAATTTAGACAATTCAGTAAATGGAAAAGTAACAAAAGCGGTTATCCCTGTTGCCGGTTTGGGTACTCGTATGTTACCAGCAACTAAAGCTATTCCAAAAGAGATGCTCCCCGTTGTTGACAAGCCACTTATTCAATATGTAGTTAAAGAGTGTATTGCCGCAGGCATAACTGAAATTATATTTGTTACGCACTCATCAAAAAACTCAATTGAAAACCATTTCGATACCAGTTTTGAATTAGAAGCCATGTTAGAGGCGCGTGTTAAACGTCAATTATTGCAAGAAGTACAAGGCATTTTACCTAAAAATGTTACCATAACTAGCGTCCGCCAAGGTTTGGCAAAAGGGCTTGGTCATGCGGTATTATGTGCTTATCCTTTAGTTGGTGATGAACCATTTGCTGTTGTTTTACCTGATGTGATTATCGATGAATACGAAAGTGACCTTACCAGCGATAATTTAGCTGCAATGATCAAAAATTACCATGAAACCAAACATAGCCAAATCATGGTAGAGCCCGTGCCAAAAGAATTAGTTTCTTCTTACGGTATTGTTGATTGTCGTGGTCAAGAGCTATCTGCGGGTAATGTTGCACAAATGTACAGCGTAGTTGAAAAACCATCAGTTGAAGAAGCACCATCAAACCAATCCGTTGTTGGACGTTATGTTCTATCTGAAAAAATCTGGCCTCTACTTGCCAAAACGCCATTAGGTGCAGGTGGTGAAATTCAATTGACCGACGCAATTGCTATGTTACTTGAAGAAGATTGTGTTGATGCCTATTGCATAAAAGGTCGTAGTCATGACTGCGGTAATAAACTTGGCTATGTACAAACATTTGTACAATACGCAATGCGACATAAAAGCTTAGGTAGCGATGTTAAAGCTTGGTTAAAAACGCTTTAATTTTTGATTTAGGTTAGCTAGGTTTCGAATGTTTTGACCTTTTGTGGAAATAATTAACATCAGTGACAACATCCGAAACCATTACACTGCCCCCTCTAAGCCTGCAATAACCGCTAGGTTTATTTAAAAATAAAAATTTCAATAAAATCAATAGTCCACCTGAACGATTTTAGAGCAAGAAACACGCTTATAGCACTACAATGTTAATCAGCCAGCTTTATCACAGCATCAAAATATGCCGATAACGAAGTAAAGCTAGTACGCTAAACTAGGTTGTTGGGTGTGTTTGTGTTTTAGATGTTATCAGCAATATTAATCATTCCGCAAAATACAAAAAATTATAAAACTAACACCTTATTTTAATTAGAAAATTCACCTATCTATAAAGACAAATCGTTTTTATCTTTACATTTCTTTACAAAAAAGTCCGCTAAAAAACTAGCCAACTATTTTATAAATGGTTATACTTTCGCCATTATAGGAAAACAAGCTTATTAAATAAGCAAACAATTATAAAAATCTAAATAAAATAAATAATTACTTAATAGGTAAACCATAATGCATTATCATTCTAGGTACAAGCACCGGCAAACTTATGTCTTAAATTTATCAAATAATCCTATTCGACGAGTTTTTGCACGAAACTCATTTATATCATCGAAATTATCCACAAAACTATCTTTAAAAATCCCATTGGCATTAGTGCCGTTGTTGTTATTGCCGTACTCCTTAGAATCGCAGGCATTATCGGCTACTACTTTTAATTACATTCAGGGTACTGCACCTTATTTAACCTTTGATGGCGGTGTTACTAAAGTGACTAAAATAGAGGACTTATTAGGTATTAAGTTATCGGATGGTCGAACATTCACATCGCAAAATAATTCTTCATCACCAACAGCGCCAATCAAGTTACCTAATGTAGGGGATACCTTGGCTGATATTGAAATGATAGTCCCGCCATTAAGCGACTCAATAAATATAAATGACTTAGTGACACAAGGTAAATGGGGAGATGATGATGGAGATGGTCAGGGTACAAATGGTGTTACCGCATTAGGAAGTATATCGTTAGCAATAACTGATAAAGATGGAAATGCTGTTAGTCGTGGCGATGCATTAGATATATGTAATGCACCTTATAAGGTAACCTTAAGTAGTACAGGAGGTAGTTTAACTACACAATATGGTTTGCCAGATAGTAGTACTTTTAGTGGAGGAACAGCGGAGTATTATATCACTTTACCGTCACAGCCCGTTATTTGTGCGGTCAGGCCAAATCTAAATAAAGGTACAGGCGATTATGCAGGTCCACCTAGCATGTGGAATCCAGCAAAGGGTTTTTTAGTTCAGTCAACAAATCCATCATCTTACGGTTTAAATTTTCCAACAACAGGTGCAGATAGATTGTATTTTGATTTGGATATAGTTGGGATAGATGCAAGTCAGTTGAGTTGGTCTGTTACCACATATGGTGGTAGTGGTGATATAACAGCAACGGTGAATTGGGTTTACTCAAACACGCAGGTAACATTGAATGGTCCTAAAGCTGATAGTACTCAGATGAATTCAGATAATCCAAGTCCACTTAGACGTCCTTCTTTGCCACAGACATTTGAGTTGGTTGGTAGGGATAGTCAAGGTAATGAGGTTAGGTATGGATTTGTGTTGAGGCAGTGGTTCGTCGATCGGGGACTTCGAAGAGATAGCCTTTCTAATCAAAGCACATGGTGTGATAGTTTGGGTTATCGTTTGTCACGGGTAAGGGATTTAACCAATGCGGTTTGTTCTGGCTGGGGCATGAATAGTTACGCTCCTTGTACTGGTGCAGTAGGTGCCACGCCGCCGTCTAGTGGTAATGGTTACATGCGTCATATAGGAGCAGGTTTTTTCACGGAGTGGGGCTACTTGGGCAACTACGTTGGTGCGGGCTTCTTCAACAACACCTGCTGGACAAGCGACACGATCGGTAGCAATGGCTTCTTTGTTCCCTCGTCCGAAGGCTCCGTCGGCGGCACTGGCGCTTCTTCCTACGCCTTCGGTGCTGTTTGCACCACACCTTAGTTTTTAGCGTTTAGTTCTTAATCCTTAGGGCGCGGGGGTGGTTATGGTGCCAGAGAGGAAAATATAAAAAAGAATAAAGCCCCAGCGCAAGTGTTGGGGCGCTGAGCAGGCAAAGTTTGTGAGCTTTGAGCTTTGATGGCAGAAAACCAAAATAGCACCTCGACCGATACGCCTTAAAAGCTTGCGCTTTTGCTATTAACTGGTTGTTATTAACAAGTTGTTATTAATAGCTATTATCAAATAACAAAAACGCTTTTCTTAAAAAGCCAAATTCAACGTAATAAAAAAATAGCTAGCCTATAATTGTTTGATTTCATTTAAAAATAAAAAATTTAATAAAATCAATGGTCTACCTGAGCAATTTTAGAGTAAAAAACAACGCCTAATTCCTTTGCACAAAAAAAATCAGACATTATGTCTGATTTTTTTACTTTTTATCACGACAATATTTAAAAATCTAAATTCGCCGCTTTAAGGGCATTTTCTTCAATAAATAGTCGGCGTGGTTCAACTTCATCCCCCATTAATGTGGTAAATAATTGATCCGCTTCAATTGCATCTTTTATGGTGACTTGCAACATGCGACGACTGGTTGGATCCATTGTGGTTTCCCATAACTGTTCTGGGTTCATTTCACCTAGTCCTTTATAACGCTGAATAGTTAATCCACGACGTGATTCTTTAATTAACCAATCAACAGCTTCATCAAAAGATTCTACGGGTTGTTTGCGTTCTCCACGTTGAATAAAGGCGCTGTCTTCAAGTAGATCTTTTAATTGTGCACCAAGGTGGCAGATATTACGGTATTCATTACTATGGATGAATACTTGATCTAATGGATAATGAGTATCTACACCATGAGTTTTTACTTTAATGATTGGCACATATAGTTGTGCTTTTTCATTATATTCAGCTGAATAAAGGTAGCTGCTACCATGTTGTTCTTTATTTGATAGTTTTTCAACAAGGGTTTTTGCCCAATTTTCGGCTTGTTGTTGGTTTTGTAAAATACTTTCGTTTAATACATCATGATAAACTAATTCCAATAGCAACGCTTTTGGATAGCGACGCTCCATTTTTGTAATAAGTTTTTCGACTTTTTGATATTCAGCAATTAGTTTTTCTAATGCTTCGCCTGCAAGTGCAGGTGCATGGTCATTGACATGTAACGATGCATCTTCAAGCGCTAAGGCAATTTGAAATTGCGTCATTGCCTCATCATCTTTGATATATTGTTCTTGCTTGCCTTTTTTGACTTTGTATAAAGGTGGCTGTGCAATATAAACATAACCTCGCTCAATGATTTCTGGCATTTGTCGGTAGAAGAATGTTAATAATAATGTTCGAATATGCGAGCCATCAACGTCGGCATCGGTCATGATAATAATGCTGTGGTAACGCATTTTGTCTGGGTTATATTCATCACGGCCAATTCCACAACCTAATGCGGTAATTAGTGTTCCGACTTCTTGAGATGAGAGCATTTTGTCAAAACGGGCTTTTTCGACATTTAAAATTTTACCTTTAAGCGGTAAGATTGCTTGATTTTTGCGGTTGCGCCCCTGTTTTGCTGAGCCCCCCGCAGAGTCCCCTTCCACTAAGTATAATTCAGATAAAGCTGGGTCTTTTTCTTGGCAATCAGCAAGTTTACCTGGTAATCCGCCTAAGTCTAAGGCGCCTTTTCGACGTGTCATTTCGCGCGCTTTACGGGCGGCTTCTCGTGCTCTTGCAGCATCGATGATTTTTCCGACAACAATTTTGGCATCACTTGGGTTTTCAAGTAGATATTCTGTTAACTTTTCGCCCATTACGGATTCAACGGCGGATTTTACTTCTGATGATACCAATTTGTCTTTGGTTTGTGATGAGAATTTTGGGTCAGGTACTTTAACTGATACTACCGCAATTAAACCCTCACGAGCATCATCGCCTGTGGCGCTGATTTTGGCTTTTTTGCTGTATCCTTCAGCTTCCATATAGTTGTTTAATGTGCGCGTCATTGCTCCACGGAAACCCGCCAAGTGAGTACCGCCATCTCGTTGTGGAATGTTGTTAGTAAAGCAATAGATGTTTTCTTGGTAACCATCGTTCCATTGTAGTGCTACTTCAACACCAATACCGTCTTTTTCTGTGCTGAAGTAAAATATTTTAGGATGAATAGGATTTTTATTTTTGTTTAAGTATTCAACAAACGCTTGAATGCCACCTTCGTAATGGTAATGTTCATTTTTGCCTGTGCGCTCATCAAGTAATCTTATTGATACGCCTGAGTTTAAGAATGATAATTCTCGTAGTCGTTTTGCTAATATTTCGTAGACAAACTCAATATTGGTAAATGTTTCTGGGCTTGGCCAGAAGCGTACATAAGTGCCAGATTCAGGTGTTTCGCCAATTACTTTTAGGGGAGCTTCCGGGACACCTAAGTTATAAACTTGTTGGTGGATTTTTCCATCACGATAAATAACTAATTCTAATTTATCTGATAAGGCGTTAACAACTGAAACACCTACACCATGCAAACCTCCAGATACTTTGTAAGAATTATCATCAAATTTACCGCCAGCATGCAATACGGTCATGATAACTTCTGCTGCTGAAATACCTTCTTCTTCATGAATACCTGTTGGAATACCGCGACCATCGTCACGTACAGAAACAGAGTTATCAGGGTGGATTGTTACTTCAATATGGTGACAATATCCAGCTAATGCTTCATCTATGGCATTATCAACAACTTCAAAAACCATATGGTGAAGTCCTGTACCATCATCAGTATCACCAATATACATACCTGGACGTTTACGGACAGCATCAAGCCCTTTGAGTACTTTAATGCTAGAAGAATCATAAGAATTGGACATGGATTTCTCGACTTTTTTGATTGTTTATATCGTTCTGTATATTTACGAAATTATACCAGATTTTATGTGAAAAATCTTATCATTTTCATCGATCATATGGGTAATTTGCGATTGGTTAACTGCAGTTATGAATACTTGTGAATTAGCTTGTTTTAAACGTTTGGCTAACAATTCGCGTTTATTGTTATCTAATTCAGATGCAAAATCATCAAGTAGGTAGATACAAGCTTGGGTATTTTGCTTAGAGTAATATTCACCTTGAGATAAACGTAATGCGCACATTAATAATTTTAATTGACCACGTGATAATAGATCTTCAACTGGAATGTTATCAACACGTAATCGAATATCTGCTTTATGTGGTCCGGCTGATGTGTAGTTAAGGAGTTTGTCTCGTTCATACTGTTTGCGTAATATTTCAGCATAATCAGTACCATGCTCCCAACCTTGGTAATATTGGCAATTAAGTTGGTATTCGGGTAAGAAATCATGGCAAGTTTGTATAATTTCAGGAAAAATATGTTGTGAGTAGTTTTCTCTAATGTGGCTAATTTTTTCAGCGATGGGTGCAAGTTCTTTGTCCCAAGGTAATAATTGATTATAACTATGGGATTGCTTTAATAATGCATTGCGTTGTTTAAATAAACGCTTTAAATTATTCCATAAATGAACAAATTCAGGGTGGTGATGAAAACATCCCCAATCAATAAATGCTCGGCGATATTTAGGTCCACCAGTCAATAAATCAAATCCTTCAGGTGTGATTAGTTGAATGGGTAATAATTTGGCTAAATCGGTTAATCGATAACCTTCATCTCCATCTATTCTGATTTTATTATCATTATTACGCGATTTAGCAAGCCCAATTGAGTGATTTTGTTGATTGGCTGTGTTTAGTTCGCTGAATAATACTAGTTCTGGCTGTTCGTGTTGAATAATTCGATTAGATTGAGTATGTCTAAATGCACGACCATGACCAAGCATATAAATAGCTTCAAGTAAGCTCGTTTTTCCACTCCCGTTATCGCCAACAATGAAGTTGAAATTTGGCGATAAAGTTAGCTGTGCATAACTAATATTACGAAAATGATGAACTTTGATTTTTGAAAGAGTCATATGCTTTAAATTATTCCGGACGAAGCCGGAATATTAAGTAAGATTGGATTATAAGCGCATTGGCATAACAACATAAGTTGCTGTCTGATTATTGATATCTTCTATTTGTACACTTGATGTTGCATCGGTTAATAATAGTTGTACGCTATCACATTTCAATGTATTTAATATATCAAGTAGATAGGTTACATTGAAGCCAATTTCAAGCTCTGCGGATTCATATTTTACGTCAATAACTTCTTCTGCTTCTTCTTGTTCTGGGTTGTTTGCTGTAATCTTTATTTGATTGTTATGGACATAAAGTCGAATACCACGGAATTTTTCATTAGATAAGATCGCAACTCTTGATAGGGCGTTTCTGAGTTCTTCGCAAGATACTTCAAGTGGTTTATCTGGGTTGCGTGGCAATACTCGTTTGTAGTCAGGGAATCTTCCATCAATGAGTTTTGATGTGAAAGTGAAATCACCAAGATTAACCCGTAAGTTATTATTACCAATTTGCATATTGATTAATTCTTCGTTATCACTAACCAGTTTTGCAAGCTCTAGTACCCCTTTTCTTGGTAAAATGACAGAATGATTAGTTTTAGTATCTTGTTCAATAGGTTGTGAGCATAAAGCTAATCGATGTCCATCTGTTGCAACTGATTTTAGTAAACCATCTTCAATTTCAAATAACATGCCATTTAGGTAATATCTTACGTCTTGATTCGCCATTGAAAATTGTACTGCATCAATAAGGCGTTTAATGGTTTTTTGTGGAACTGAAAGTTCAACATCACTTTGCCAATTTTCTAGATTTGGAAAATCGGTAGCTGGTAGTGTTGATAATGAAAATTTACTACGTCCTGATTGAATCATCAATCGGTTATCGTCAACGCTTATCGAAATTTTGGCGTCATTAGGTAAATTTCGACAGATATCAAGAAACTTTCTTGCTGGCACGGTTGTTGCACCTGGTTCACTTGGTTCAATTAATGGTAGATGAGATATCATCTCTATTTCAAGATCAGTTCCTGTCATCGATAGCGTGTTATCACTCACTTGTAATAATAAATTCCCCAAAATTGGTAGTGTAGGGCGACTACTTAATGGTGCACTTACAAGTTGTAATGGCTTTATTAGTTTTTCACGATCTATAATAAATTTCATAGTATTGATTCTTTTTAAGTTGATAATGTTCGAATTAAATTGGAGTAATCTTCTTTAATGTTATTACTTTCTTCTTTTAACTCTGCGATCTTTCTACATGCATGTAATACAGTCGTGTGATCTCTTCCACCAAAGCCGTCACCGATTTCAGGTAGGCTTTTATTGGTGAGCTCTTTGGCAAGCGCCATTGCTACTTGCCGTGGTCTTGCCACAGAACGAGAACGACGTTTAGAAAGTAAATCTGATACTTTAATTTTATAATATTCGGCAACTGTCTTTTGTATATTTTCAATGGTGACAAGTTTTTCTTGTAAAGCGAGTAAATCTTTTAAGGCATCTTTAACAAAATCAATGGTAATGGCCTTACCAGTAAAATTAGCATTAGCGATAACCCGATTAAGAGCACCTTCTAATTCACGAACATTAGAGCGTAATCGTTTAGCAATAAAAAAAGCGACTTCTTCAGGTAATTTAATATGATTTTCCTCGGCTTTTTTCATTAAAATTGCAACCCGTGTTTCTAGTTCTGGTGGCTCAATTGCAATGGTTAGTCCCCAACCAAAACGTGATTTTAGTCGGTCTTCAACGCCATTAATTTCTTTAGGATAGCGATCTGACGTTAAAATAATTTGCTGATTACCTTCTAATAAAGAGTTAAAGGTATGGAAAAATTCTTCTTGAGATCGCTCTTTATTTGCAAAAAACTGAATGTCATCGATAAGTAAAGCATCAACAGAACGGTAGTAATTTTTAAATTCTTCGATAGCGTTATTTTGTAGTGCTTTGACCATGTCTTGCACAAAGCGCTCGGAATGCATGTAAACAACTTTGGCGTTGGCTTTTTTTGCCATTATTTGATTGCCAACTGCATGTAATAAATGCGTTTTACCTAAACCGGTGGAACCATATAAGAATAGTGGATTATAAGCTTTTCCTGGATTTTCAGCTACTTGTTTTGCAGCCGCAACAGCAAGTTGGTTTGATTTACCCTCAACAAAACTATTAAAAGTGTGCTTATGGTTAATACCTGAATGATACACATGATTATTATTGGTTTCTTTTGTTGTTTTCCATGCAGGAACAACCTCTGCTTTCTTTTGGTTATTTTGTTCTTTTTTATCTGCGGATACGGTTGAACCAACTTCAAGAAATAATTTTAGAGAATCGTCATTAATTAGTTTATTTAATAGTTGAGAAATAGTAGTTAAATATTTATTTCTTACCCAATCTAGGACAAATCTATTGGGCGCATAGATATAGAGTTTATTATCAACCATTTCCGCTTGCAACGGGCGAATCCATAAGTTGAATTCTGTTGTGGGGATTTCTTCTTGTAATTGAGAAAGGCAATCTTGCCAAATAGCGGTAGGCACGGCAACTCCTTTAACTTTGCTTACTAACAATATCGTGAAGTATTATAATCTTTTTTGTGGATAATTTGTAGATCTAAGGTAATATTTAATTTAGTTGTTAACAATAAAAATAAGAAAAACCCGGCTTATAACCGGGTCTTAATGAAGTATCTAAATAACAAAAAATTAATTTGTTTCATTAGTTACTTGAACTTCTTTCTCGTTAAGTGCTTTAACTTCAATTTCAACACGACGATCTGGAGCTAAACAAGCTTTTAAGCTAGCACCACGAAGAGCATTACATTTTGTACCAGTAACTGGTTGAGATTTACCCACACCACGAGCACTAATTAGGTTAGAAGGAACACCTTTAGCAATTAAATATTTCATTACTGAGTTAGCACGTTGTTCTGATAGTTTTTGGTTATAACTAACTGAACCGATACGGTCAGTATGACCAATTACTACGATAGCGCTTTCAGTTGGGTTAAGTTTAACAAGATTTGTTAGTAAGTTGTCTAATGCTTGGCGACCTTCTTCTTTTAAGTCAGCTTTCGCATAAGCAAATAGCACATCTTCATTTAATACATAGCGGTTTACTTCAGTTTTTAATTCAACTGGTGCTGGAGTAGCTGGTGAACCTAAACGATAAGTAATACCCAAGCTTACAGTACCTGCGTCTGGAGTTGCTTTGCTTTTAGTATGAATATGTTGAACATATTGGTATTCTAAACGAGTAGAGAAGTCTTCGTCTAAACGATAGTCAAGACCTAATGCATAAACTGGAGATAGGTCAGTTTTTGTGCCACCACGTCCGTATCTTTCTTTAATATCATTCTTCCATTTAGCAATAGTAACCATGCCTCCAGCACGACCATAAATATCTAGATCGCCAATGATAGGGTAGCTTAATTTACCGGTTAATGAAACGCCTTGTGCAGAAAGTTTACTATTACCCGCTTTAGTCTTATCATCAGTCCAAGTTCTTTTATATTTAGCAGAACCTAACCAATCATAACCTAACTCAAATGCTAAATATGGGTTTGCTTGGAAGCCAAGGAAAGCGCCACCAGCAACATTGCTACGATTTGAAGTTTTAATACCAACTTCATCTTTATCAAAGCCACGAACTTTATGTGCATCTAATCGATAAAGCTCTGACCAACCTAATTTAGCACCTGTATAAAAAGTGTTGTCTTCGTATGCTGCGTTAGCTGCAGTAGCTGTTAAACTTGCAACTGCGATTGCTAGAGCTAGAGTAGTTTTTTTCATTTTATTGCCTCAACTTATATGTTGTTATAGACGATGTTTAGTTTCTTTTATTGTTTAAAATTCATTTAAATTAAAAAGAACAATACTTATTTTTATATAATTATGTTACCCATAATCTGTTGTCAAGTATAGCATAGATAATAGGCAAATCTATAGTTATTGCAGTTACAATAAAAAAAATTTAGATAATTTTATCAAATAATTTTGTTAATTGTTATGTAAAAGTCATTAATAGTATTTGCTAATGCATTAGCCATAATAAAAAAGTCAGCTTCTAATCGCTTATTAAATTCATCTGAACCGATATCTTCGTTTTCATCCAAAATAGCAGAATCAAACTTAATTCGTTTAAATGTTAAGTCACTATTAACAATAAAGCTAACGCCTCTTTCATCAATAATTTTAATTTTAGTGATCCATTTCCCTGAATCGAAATGGACACGCATTTCATCACTGGTGATTTCTTGATTTTTACAGCTAATAATTCCATTTCCTTCAAGAGGATCTTTTAGTTCGGCTTGATCACCTAATAAAAATGGTGGGAATTTTAGGTTTTCCTTAGCCCATGAGGTCATAACCTGTTCAAGTGGTTTATCAATCGATAAAGGGGTTAAAGCGAGTGAGCCAAGCTCTTTACGTAAAATCGCTAAGATATCTTCTGATTGTTTAAAGCTACTACAGTCAACAATAATGCGTTTATTATGCGTATCTAACCATAACCAATAATGATTATATTTACTAAAAGCCCTTGGCATTAGATCAATCATAACTTCATCTTTTAAAGTCGCCTTTTCGTTTTTAGTTAGTTTTCTGCTTAGTGCTTGTTCTTGTTTATCGATTTTTTCTAATAAAGCTTGTTTTATTACGGGTGCTGGTAATATTTTTGTTTCTTTTTTGATCCGTAATAATAAATGCCCTTGCATATCAACTATAAAATCATCTTGGTTATTATCATGATAAGGCGAAACCCAACCCATTTTTGTGGTGTCTAAATTACCACATGGAGTAAAAGGGTGAGACTTTAGCGCTTTTTCTATTGCATCTTTATTAAGTAACGTGTCGCTATTAAGTTGGTAAATTATGGCATTTTTAAACCAAAGCATACTTTTCTATTTCCTGCATTTTGTGATAAAGGGTTATCATTGTTTAAATAAGTAACAGCTTATAGAGAATAATAAACTGTCATTATTTAGTGATTGAGTATAAATGTATATTTATTAGAAGCTATAAGAAACACCCATATAAATCGAGGTTACAGTGCTATTGTCCACCATTGGGCTATCTGCCACATCACCAGTTAATTTGTCAATATGAACACCACCAAATGTCGCAATATTTGGGGTTAATGAATATTGTGCAGCTAATTCAGCATAAGGTGTCAATGACGCATCAGCATTAAAGTATCGTAATCCTGAACGAGAGGTTTCTTTATGTGAAACACCATAATAATAATCATTGTGCTTATTATTAGCCCAATTTATACCGATGGTGGGCGCAACAATCAAATTGCCTTGCATGTAAGGAATGGTATAATCAGCATTTACTAAAATACTATTACTTTCATTTAATACATCAGTTCCTACACTACTGGAAAAACTTCCCCAATTGGTATCAATAGAATACTCGATTTCTGCAAGTAATGTTGAATGGCGGCTATCAAGTAGTCTTAATTGGTGGTTATCTGAATCATGTGGCTTAAATTCGTTAGATAAATAACGTGCGCCAATAGACACGCTTTGATTGTCCTGATTATAAGCATAAATACCTGCTGACAAGTCATCGATAAAAAACAGACCATTATCATAATCAATATGAGGAATAGGGTAATAATTAGCACTATAACTTTTATACGGTGAATTAGTCCGACCCACACCAACCCCGATAGAGGTAGTGTCAGCTAATGCAATTTGGGTAACTCCTAAAGTTATTATTGATAAAATAGATAGTGTACAAAATGTTTTTTTCATTTTTCATACCCATATATAAAAGGTGATCACCTGTCGTTATTTATACTAATTTTATATCTTATTGATGGTTAGTTTTGTCGTCACACAATCTATACATTAATTGTACATTGTAACAAACAAATTTCCTGAATAATAATGCCACATTTTATCATGTTTGAATATCAATTAGTGAGACAACTTATGAGTAAACCAACTTTAGAAATGATTAATAGCCGTCCTGATGATGCTACTTTGTTAGCAGATGAGGCAAAATATTGTTCTTTCGGTGATACAGTGCATTATGTAGAACCACCAAAAATTTTTGATGGTTGTGAAGGTAGTTATATGTATGACAAAGAAGGCAAAGCTTTCCTTGATCTGCAAATGTGGTATTCTGCATGTAACTTCGGTTATGCCAATGAGCGTTTAAATAATGTTCTTAAAAAGCAAATTGATACCTTACCACAATGTGCTAGCCAATATTTACACCCAACTAAAATTGAATTAGCTAAAACTATTGCTCAAGGTATGGAAAAGCGATTTGGTTATGAAGGGCGGGTACATTTCAATGTAGGTGGTTCACAGTGTATTGAAGACTCTTTAAAAGTTGTTCGTAATGCTACTGGTGGTAAATCATTAATGTTCGCTTTCCAAGGTGGATACCATGGCCGAACTCTAGGTGCTTCATCAATTACATCAAGTTATCGTTATCGTCGTCGCTATGGTCATTTTGGTGATCGTGCTATGTTTGTTCCATTCCCATATCCTTTCCGTCGTCCAAAAGGCATGACAGCAGAAGAGTATGGTGAACATTTAGTCGCAGAATTTGCGCGTTTATTTGAAACTGAATACCACGGTGTTTGGGATCCAAAAGTTGGGCAAGCTGAATATGCAGCGTTCTATGCTGAACCTTTACAGGCAACAGGTGGTTATATTGTTCCTCCTCGTAATTACTTTAAAGGACTTAAAAAAGTTTTAGATCAGTATGGTATTTTATTGGTGGTTGATGAAATCCAAATGGGCTTTTATCGTACAGGTAAACTTTGGTCAATTGAACACTTTGATGTTAAACCTGATGTTGTTGTTTTTGCTAAAGCATTAACTAATGGTCTTAATCCACTAGGTGGTTTATGGGCGCGTGAAGAATTAATCAATCCTCAAGTATTCCCAGTTGGCTCAACCCACTCAACTTTTGCATCAAATCCATTAGGTACAGCTGTTGGTCTTGAAGTATTAAAAATGACTTCTGAAACAGATTACGAAAAAATGGTAATGGATAGTGGTGCTTATTTCCTTGAGGGTTTAAAAACACTTGAGAAGAAACATAAAGAAATTGGTGAAGTTGATGGTTTAGGCTTGGCACTTCGCGCAGAAATTTGTACAGAAGATGGCTTTACAGCTAATAAAGCCTTAGTTGACAAAATGGTTGATATTGGTATGTCAGGTGATCTTGATTGGAAAGGTACCAAAATGGGATTAGTGCTTGATATTGGTGGTTACTATAAAAATGTGATTACTTTTGCACCATCTTTACACATTTCTCGTCAGGAAATTGATCAAGGTATTGAACTTCTAGATCAGTTAATTACCCGAGCGAAAAAAGAACTTTAATTGTTTGATCTTCATAATCCCGTCAATGTCTATTGGCGGGATTATGTGTTACAGCCAATCATAGATTTACCTTATGAAATACCTTAATCAGTTAGAACCTAATGAATTAATAGACAATTTTTTAGCTCATCCTCCGCAAGATTTTTCAGCATGGCTGAGCGAAGATGGTGTGCCTATTTTTTCTGCTAAGTTTGATCTTCTTACTACTGCAGATGATGATTTCAGGCATAAAGTTCAGAAACTTCCTTTTTATAATAAATGGCGGCGTTATTTACAACCTCATACTTGTTTTGTTGGTGCTACTGTTTCGGAATATGCATTATTAACTGATAACGTTGATGCGAATCAATTGGCTGAACACCTTAAAGCAGCTTATGCTAAGCAGTATCCTTTTTTTATTGTTAAAGATATTCCTGTTGCGTCTCCTTTACTAAACGAAAAAGACAACCATTATTCAATGGATTTTATTTCGTCATTAAAAGAAAATGGTTTTATAGAAGTTGAAGGACAGGCATTAGCTTGGGTTCCGATTGATTTTGCAAATATGGACGAGGTTTTTTTACGGTTTTCTTATAGCCGACGTAAAAATTTTAGAAGAAAATTAAGATCACGTGAAAAATTAAATATTAATGTTTTGCATAGTGGTGATGATTGTTTTTTTAATGATACTGTTCTAGATGAGTATTATCAATTGTATCTTAATGTTTATCAGCAAAGTGAAATACATTTTGACTTATTGACCAAACCATTTTTCACCCAACTATTACAATGTAAAACCCAAAATGCACATATAGTGACTTATCACTATAATGATAGGTTGGTGGGGTTCAATATTTGTTTTGTTGTTAATAATATGCTAGTTGATAAATATATCGGTATGGTTTATCCACAGGCAAGGGAACTTAATCTCTATTTTGTAAGTTGGTTTGTTAATCTTGAATATGCTTTACAGCAAGGTCTTAGTCACTATATTGCAGGTTGGACTGATCCCGAAGTAAAAGCTTCGTTAGGTGCAAAATTCACCTTTACTAAACATCTTGTCTATATTCGCAACCCATTATTAAGAACCGTATTGCGTAGATTCATTGGTCATTTTGAAAGTGACAAGGAGAAAGTAACATGACATGTCCTATTATTCTCAATTTTGATAGAAGTGTTGGTGAAATTTGTCATGCTAAAACGATTGATTTTACCCAATGGCAAGATGCGATTCGTTTTGGTTGTACTAAGAAAAAATTTTACCAATTTAATGATGTGTTACAGCAATCTTTACCTGAAAACCATGGCACGGTATTAATGGGTAGTGGTGATTATCACCATATTTCATTATTACTGATTGAAAATCTAGCTAAACAATACTCTGCCGAGAATCCAATTCAAGTCGTAATTTTTGATAATCATCCAGACAATATGCGATATTTGTTTGGTATTCATTGTGGTTCATGGGTTAGTTATGTGGCAAGTTTGCCTTTTGTTAGTCATGTACATGTACTTGGTATTACGTCTCATGATATTGGGCTTTCTCATTTTTGGGAAAATAGATGGTCAGCGCTTTTTCATAAAAAGTTGACTTATTGGAGCTTGGAAGTCAATGTTGCATGGGCCAAAAAAATTGGTTTAGGACACGCTTTTCGACATTTTGCAACACCAGATGATCTTATTGCGAGCTTTTTATCAGAACAGTATCACAGTGCACAACCCGTTTACTTATCGATTGATAAAGATGCATTGAGCGAAGATGTAATTCATACCAATTGGGATCAAGGTAAACTACAAAAATATCATATTCTTGATACTATATCATCAATAAAACCTAGAATTATTGGTAGTGATATTACGGGAGAGCTATCTATATGGCAGCCATCAAATTGGTTCAAACGTTTACTCAGTTCGCTCGATAAACAACCTACCATATCGCCAGATAAGCTTATCAATTGGCAACGAGAGCAACATCAACTTAATTTAACCTTATTAAAGGCATTAGCAGTATAAACTGGCAAAAAAGTTTTAGGAAAGCAGGTATTTTAGGTATAAAGCCTTACCTACCTTCCCATTATTGTGATCAGAATTTAATGTTGATGATTGTGTAAATTTTGTTTAGATAATTTACTTTCTGCTAAAGCTAAAAAGAGAATACCTGAAACAATTAATATTGCACCTATTAACTTGAATAATGTAATAGGTTCGTGAAATAACCAGATTGAAACAATCATAACTGTCACAACTTCAAAATGTGATGCAGCAAAAGCAGGGCCTACAGGTGCTTTTTTTAATAATGTCATCCAAGTGAAGAAAGTAAGAATATATCCTACTATTGAAATATAAATCCAAGGATTGGTAAATACTCGGATTAACCATTGAATACTCATTTCTAATGGTTGAGCTTCGATAGCCGTTAATTTAAAACTACATTGCGCAATTGTGTCAAAAAAGAGCAATACAGAAAATCCAATTAAATAAAATCTAGCCATATTAAGACATTCCTACAAAAATGACACCAGCTGTGATTAATAGCATCCCAATTAAGCGATAAATGGTTAGTAATTCTTTAAAAATAATTCGACCAACTAACATAATCGTAATGATATTAAATGAAGCAAGTAATACGCCTTGAGAAAGAGGGACTAAGGTTAAAAAGGCTAGCCATAATAAAAATTCAGCAATATAAGATATAACACCAACCCAAATCCACTTATTTTTCGATAAATCTAGCCAGTAGTACCAGCCATCGCGATTATTTGGCGCGATGGCTGCAAATTTAAAAGCGACTTGTCCTAGCGTATCAAAACAGATATTACTAATCCAAAGTATAATAACTAATGGTGACATTATGCTTTTATTCCTTCTGCGATATTATCAAAGAACGATGCACACTCTTTGATCACTTCACGGCGTTGGCTGTCAATAGTAATTAAATGATAACTATCATTTAAGACCACTAATTTTGTTGAGCCTGATACCGATTTTTCAACCAATTTGGCATTAGTTTCTATATTGGCGATATCATCATTGCCTGAATGCATAATTAAACAAGGCGAAATTACTTTAGGTAATTGTTTGCGCATCTCTTTTGCCAATAACTGCATTTCGGCAAGTGCAGGAAACGGGTTACCAGCAAGCCCTGCTGATGCCGCATCGCCACTTAACATGCTTTCGGACACTACTGCGCGAATGCGTTCATCTTTAAGTCCATAGGGTGGTTTTTCAATGAAAACCTTTTTTTGAAAAATACCCAATTTTTTAAAATAGACTAATAAGAAGAAAAGTTTTTTTGCCCAAAATGGCATACTCCAACCATCATAACAAAATGTGGGGGCTAAAACGCCAACACCTTTAATTTGTTCAGGTCTATCGGCAGCAAGTTTTAGTGCAAGTAGCGCACCCATTGATAATCCAGCAACAAAAACATTATCTACATGCTGTGCTAAATAATCTGCGCCATCTTGTACGCTTTTATACCAATCTTGCCATGTTGTTTTACACAGATCTTCTTCAGTACCACAATGCCCAGCTAATTGGATTGCATAGACAGTAAATCCAGTTTTATTTAATCCATTAGCTAAAATGCGCATTTCATTAGGGGTACCAGTTAAACCATGAATCAAAAGTACGCCATTTTTATTACCTGGTAGAAAGTAAGATAAATCTTGAATTGTACTCATTAATATTCCTTTATTTTACCATCATGACAGGGATAACGGCATGTTGTGCCCGTTTTAATGCCGAGGTTACATCTGCGAAACTAGTAATCTTACAATGTTCAATTTTATTTTTTTCACAATAATTAACTAACTTGTCTTTGGCAAAAACGAAATCAACATTATGTGATACGCAATAGTCTGATGTACCGTCACCAACATATAATATTTGCGAAAAGTGCTGTTGTTTTTTTACATGATTACATTTGCAATTACCACTTTGCTTAATACAGTCCTTGTTTGCGTAAGGAAACTCAAGGCGCCAGCTGCGTGCGTTATTATGCATTAATTTATTAGCAAAAATTGGTAAATGTTCAATACCATGACGTTTTAAAATAAACTCAATGGCATAATCTAAACCGTCGCTGACCACATGAACGGGAATATTGTTCTGTTCGGTATAATGAATAAAAGCTTTAAAATCCGGGTCTATTTCAATTTGTGATAAAACTTGATTGAGTTCATCTAAGCTTGCATCCATTAATGCAATTTGTTTACTCATACACTCTTGAGAGCCAATTTTACCGTTAATCCACAATTCTTCAAGCTCATCACAACCATTTTGACCAAAGTGGCTTAGTAAAGTATCGGTGACATCTTTAACACTAATCGTACCATCAAAATCACACAAAACAATTGGCGTGTGATTTTGTGGATAAGATGGATGAAAAAGATGGTTCGCTATTGATGAAAAAGTATTCATTTTGATAAAAAATAGTCTATTTATAGATATTGGCGTAAATTCTCTCATAGAGTTGCTATAAACTTTGTAGCCTCTTTGTATATATTTTGTAACGGGAAAAAAATTATCTGTATAATGAGGTATCTCTAGGTACAAGCTACAGTAATCGAGAACAGATAATGAGTGAACGTATATTAATCATTGAAGATGATCAGCGCTTAGCTAATTTAATTCAAGTTTATCTAATTCGGCAAGGATATCTTGTTGAATGGCATAATAGTGGAGAAGGGGCAGAAGAAAAGATTCAACAACTTAATCCCGATCTAGTTATTTTAGATGTAATGTTACCTGTAAAAACAGGTTTTGATATTTGTCGAGATATTCGTACATGGTTTAGTAATTTTATACTGATCATGACAGCAAGTGAAGATAATATTGATGAAATTGTTGGGCTTGAATTGGGAGCGGATGATTATTTAGCAAAACCAGTTGAACCCAGATTATTACTAGCGCGAATACGAGCTTTATTACGACGGAAACAGATAGAAACCGACAAAGACAATACGAAAGAGTTTGTTTTACCACAGAATAATAAAACTTTAATATTTGATAATCTAGTCATAGACGGTGAAAACCGAAAAGTACTCTTGCACGAGCAAGAAATTGATTTAACTACTGCCGAATTCGATCTGCTATGGTTGCTTGCTTATAATGCGGGAACTATTCTTTCTCGAGATGATATTTTTTCTCAAGTAAGAGGGATCGATTTTGATGGTAGCGATCGTTCTATTGATGCTCGTGTTTCAAGACTTCGTCGTAAATTACTCGATGATCCAGATAATCCGTCTCGCATAAAAACAGTGCGAGGAAAAGGCTACTTATTTATGCGAGAAGGAGAAAATCATTGAGTCAATTATTAGCCAAGCCGCTATTTTTTAATCGCCGTATTGTATTTTATCTAGTTATTTTACTTTTATTGCAAAGTATTATTGCTTATGGCGCTTTATTGGTTTTTGATTCATTACCTTCATCATTAACCGATATGCCAGATGATCATGTTGTATTTCGTGAATCTCAACGAGGTACAGTGAATCTGATTCGTATGCAAATTAAAGAACATAAAGATCGACCCCTTCAAGAAGTGGTTAATGAATTGCAACCTTATTTTGGCTACCCTATCGAAGTGTTACCAATTAACACACCGTTACCTGATACTGTGCTTAACGAGTTAAAAAAACTTGGTTTTTCTTATGATGGTGATAATGAGATTGTTTATATAGATTTAAAAGATGGCAATTTGCTTCAATTAGGCCCGATTGTAATGCGGGATATTTTGGCATCCAATACCATGTCGTTGACCATCTTTCTTGTTATTTGGGCTTTGTTTAGTGCTATTGTTTTTTTTATTTTAATTTATATGGCTTTTAGTGCCGTATGGAAGGATCTAGTTAATATCAGACAAACTGCCGAGCAGTTAGGGCAAGGTAATTTAAAAGCCCGAACCGAAAATGTTAAAGGTTGGTTATTTAAGCCGCTAGCAAATGTTTTAAATAATATGGGAACGCATATTGAACATCTAGTTAGTACCAATCAAACAATCTCTCATGCGATGGCTCATGAATTACGTACACCTCTTGCCCGTATGCGATTTGAACTTAGTATGCTTGAAGAGTCAACCGATGAAAAAGAGAGATTTTTGCTACAAAAAGGCATGAGTGATGATATTAATGAACTTGAGACATTAATCAATGCTAGTTTAAATTACTTTAAAATGCAGCAAAGCAATGTTGAATTAAACTTCACGAGGGTATCATTAAAACAGTGGAGTGAAAAAGTTTGCCAATCCTTAACATTATTTAAACCAAAAGGATTTGAACTAACTTGTAATAGCCAAGATGCATATGCAATGATTGATACTAATTTAGTTGAAACCATAGTTAAAAATTTGTTACTAAATGCTTTTAAGTATGCAGCACATAAAGCAGTTTTGAATATCACAAAACAAGAAAATCGAGTCATTCTTGAAATCGATGATGATGGTGTGGGCATTCCCTTTGATGCACGTGAAAAGATTTTTATGCCTTTTGCAAGACTTGATACGAGCCGAACTCGCTCAACTGGAGGTTATGGACTCGGTTTAGCTTATGTAAAACTAATGGCAGAATTTCATAATGGTAAAGCCTTTGTTGTCACTAGCCCACTAGGTGGAGCAAGATTTGTGGTTTCATTGAAATCGGGTGATGAATAAAAATAATTAGTTGTATTTTTAGCGAAAACCGTCAGGTAGAGCTTTTATTTTGTTTAATTTTTTATTTTTGTGTTTTTGCTAAAAAGATATGTTTTTTTGTTAAAAATAGCAGGGTTTAATCAAAGACTAATTTTGTCGATGGGAATCGTCTGTTTTCCATTTCAGAAATAAGAAAAATTTGTTATATTCATTACATAATAAGCAATAATATAGCAAATATTCTCAATTTGTTATTAATAAATATATCACCAGAGGTTTTTTTATGAGCGGTTCATTACCGAGCGAAACAGATAATCGTCCATCTAATTTTATTCGTCAAATTATTGATGCTGATTTAGCAGCAGGAAAATATAAAACTACGCACACACGTTTTCCTCCAGAGCCTAATGGTTATTTACATATTGGTCATGCTAAATCAATATGTTTAAATTTCGGTATTGCGCAAGATTATAAAGGTAAATGTAATTTACGTTTTGACGATACCAATCCGACTAAAGAAGATATAGAGTATGTTGAGTCGATTAAAGAAGATGTCCGTTGGTTAGGGTTTGAATGGGATGGCGAAATTTGTTACTCATCTGACTATTTCGACCAATTATATGAATATGCTATTGAGCTAATCAATAAAGGACTTGCTTATGTTGATGAGCTTTCAGCTGATGAAATCCGTGAATATCGAGGAACACTTACTCAGCCGGGTAAAAATAGCCCTTATCGTGATCGTAGCATCGATGAGAATTTAGCGCTTTTTACCCAAATGAAAGAGGGAAAATTTGCCGAAGGAAAAGCATGTCTGCGTGCTAAAATTGACATGGCATCACCATTTATTGTGATGCGAGATCCAGTGTTATATCGTATTAAATTTGCAGAACATCACCAAACAGGTAATAAATGGTGTATTTACCCAATGTACGATTTCACCCACTGTATTTCTGATGCGATCGAAAATATTACCCATTCACTTTGTACACTTGAATTCCAAGACAATCGCCGTTTATATGACTGGGTATTAGATAATATTACAATCGAGGCACGGCCTCATCAGTATGAATTCTCAAGATTAAATCTTGAATATGCGATTACTTCAAAACGTAAATTAAATTTACTTGTGTCAGAAAAGATTGTTGATGGTTGGGATGATCCGCGTATGCCGACTGTTTCAGGCTTACGTCGTCGTGGTTATACACCAGCTTCGATCCGTGAATTTTGTCGTCGAATTGGTGTGACAAAACAAGAAAATACCGTAGAAATGAGTACTCTTGAGTTTTGTATTCGCGAAGATCTTAACGAAAATGCGCCTCGTGCTATGGCGGTGCTTAATCCGGTTAAAGTTGTCATTGAAAACTTCTCGGATACTATTGATGAAGTGCTTAATATGCCAAATCATCCAAATCGTCCTGAACTGGGTCATCGAGAAGTCACTTTCACTCGTGAAATCTATATTGATCGTGCGGATTTTCGAGAAGAAGCCAACAAAAACTACAAACGCTTAGTATTAGGTAAAGAAGTGCGATTGCGTAATGCCTATGTGATTCGAGCAGATCGAGTTGAAAAAGATGCCGAAGGTAATATTCAAACTATTTATTGTAGTTATGATCCAGCAACCTTAAATAAAAATCCTGAAGATGGACGTAAAGTCAAAGGTGTAATTCATTGGGTTTCAGCTAAATTTGCAAAACCAGCCGAAATTCGCCTGTATGACCGTCTATTTAATACGCCAAACCCAGGTGCAGCAGAGGACTTTTTATCAACCATTAATCCTACTTCGTTAGTGATTAAGCAAGGTCTTGTTGAACCTAGTTTACAAAAAGCTCAGGCGGGGAAAGCTTATCAATTTGAACGAGAAGGTTATTTCTGTTTAGATAGCAAGTTTGCAACTGAAGATAAGCTAGTGTTTAACCGAACCGTAGGGTTAAGAGATAGCTGGAACGAAGCGTAATTTAATATGCTACAATTCGCCGGCTTAAGTTGGCGAATGTTCGTTACCACAATGACTTAAGCTAAAATCAAAACCTTTTATTGTCTCTATCATCTTATCTAATTAAAAATTATCAGTATTTAGATGTGTGGTGCACTCAATGGAGTAAATTTCTATTAAGTGCTTATTTCTAGTCATTTTTATGACTTTTTAACTTCGTTAATTAATTTTAATGCAATAATAATTAATATGATAGCGCCAATAACTAAGCTAACCCAAATTAACCATTTAGGTAAAATTGAATCTCTTGTCGGATCATTATTTGCTTGGGATAATACTTTTTTACCTGCTAGTTTAATATTTTCACCAACAAAGGCTTGTGGCACATCAACTACAGATATTGAATCTGAAAGTAATGCTTTTTCACTTAACGATGCAGACGTTGCTTTTGCTGATCCCCAAGCTAAAATGAAGGGACCATTATTGGCGCTATTAAAAACAACACTCATGCGATTGCGGTAAGCTGTTAGTTGTGGTGCTTCATCAAAGCTTGCGTTGATGGCTTTAATTTTTACTTGTTTAATAATTAATCCAGCACTGATATGTTGGCTATGATCATTGCTATCTATGTTTCGAATAATATAGTCATCAAGTTTATGCCATGTTTTATCTTTGTCATCGGTTTTATAATAGATGCTAGTAGGTAAAACCATACGTGGGTTTTGTAGCTTAATTGATAACTCTCTAACTGGTTGAGGTGATGGTAACTGATAAGTTGCTTCTTGACCATCTGATGATGTTAGTTCGAAGTTAATTGGGAAAAGAGCTAATTTTGGTGTTTCTTTTCTTGAAGTAAATTCAATTTTTTTGACGTTAGGAACTGTGGATTGATCTGACTTTAATAATAAAATCCAATAGCGTGCTTTGTAATTAGTGTTTGTTGGTATATCAATTGTATTTACTCTAAGTGACTGATTACTATTGTTATCAGTCAAAGACATCATTGGAACATTATTGAGTGCAGTTTGCCAATTACTTAAATCTTGGCTATAAAGCAATTTAGCAATTGCTTGCCAATTTTGATTTTCAGCTACATCAAAATCAATGGATAAACGACTTATGGCTTGTTCTAACTTAACATTTTCGGGAATTTGCAATAAATACCTTGCGGTATAGTCACCTTGGCTATTTGCTTTATCGAGATAGATTTGAACATCTTTATTGTTGATATTGATATTATACTGTTCAATCGCCATTTTGCTTTGATCTTCATCTTTGTTTTCATTTAACGCGTAAATAGCCACTGGAAAAGTTTGATTATTATCACTTTGCTGATAAACATTGACTAATGCATAAGGTACAGGCTGACCTTTTTGGTTAAAAATGCGAATATCATCTAATGAACTTGATAATGTTTGTGTATAAACATCATGAGTCAGTTCTATTCTGCTATACATGCTAGTATCGTTGGAGATATCAATCATGGCACCATAGGCATACTGGTTAGTTTTGTCTATCGCTTGGCTAAATCCACTTATTAATAACAGCGAACTCAATAGAAATTTTTTCATAATTTTTTATCCATAATAATCAATGACATTCACAAATTTTTATTTATTGTTATATTAAACTGAATGATATTATCAGAATGATTTCTGAAAACGTCATTGTTAAACTTAAACCTATTTTTTATAGTGTATTTATTCATCAGTATCACCATTTTTTAACTTAGGCGGTAATGGTGCTAAATACCCAATTAACAGCATTAATAACGCAACACCAATAAAGGCAAATGCACGAAGTAATCCATCAAGCTCACGGATATCTACAAATATTAATTTAATAATAACGATCACTTGAATAAATTCACCGCTATACCATATTTTCCGAAGTGAATAACGGTGTCCAATAGTCACCAATATTACTGCAGTTAACATCCAAAGTAATGATGCAGTCATTTGGACAATATTATTGTGCCATAAAGAATTAGCTGTCCAAGATATGTCAAACATTTGGCTTAAGCAGCGTAAAACGATACTGTTTCCCCAGAAAAAGGTTAAAACAATTAAAGGCACTAGAACCATATTAGGTAATGGTATTTTAAAGCTTGCAAGATTCATTATCCTGCTATTTAGTTGTAAATGGTTTATTGCAAGTTTTAACCAAACGCTAAACATCATTAAAGCAAAGATTGCACTTTCTTCAAGTGGATTAATGATAGGAACATAATTCCAATAAATGATTTGACCACTCATACCAAGCCCAACTATTAAATAAAATCCTAAATAGATAACAACAGGTAATAAACCTATCATCCAATAAGATTTAATTAATGATATTGTGGTCATAATTTGGCGTTTAATCAGTATATAAAATAGTAGAATAATGCTGCTAGCAATAGTTGCAGTTACACTCCATTTTATTACTTCGTATCCCCATGGTAATTGATTAAGTAAATGAGTAGATTCTCGTGTTATCCAGTATAAAATCATCCAAAATAAACTGATGTGTAACATATCAAATAAACGATAAGTATTTTGTTTATTTATTTTAAAACTACGATTTACAATACTGTTTGTGATAAGTGCCTTTCCAATATGTAAATAATAGTAAGCACTAACAAAGGCTATGATCCAAACCACGCTCCAAATGCCAGAGTTTAATAAATAGTAGGATTCGGCATAGCTTTTAAATAAAGCTAGTAATATCATTAGCCATAAGGTTAACCCAGAATAACAGAGCTGATGCCAATTGATTTTTTTCCCAACGATATACCATAGCCATGAAGAAAAAGTGAAGCATAATAAAATTGGTAATACTTTTGGTGTTGTATTGTCAATATGTAAATAAATACTTGATAAAATCCATATTACCCAAAATATAACAGCAACAGCGATAAACATCGTTTTAAGTAAATTATTTGTATTAATTCTACAACCATAGCAATGCCATAAACAGGCATTCACTAGCAAAATGGCACTTATAATACCAAGTAGTAGTGTAAGCGAGCTCGGATTTAATTGTTCATATTCGAAAGATATACAAGCTGAAACAATACCAAATAATGTAATTGCGACACCTAATAAAGCAGTACGATAATGTTTTTGCGAAAGCATAATCCAACTTAATGCTGTTCCTTCAAATAACCAAATTGTGGCAGTCCAATTGGCACTAAAGGCAAGTGGAATAGCCAACGTACTAAATGATAGACCAATGGCCAAGCCATAAAGCGAGATTTTTTTTGCTGAAGATTTCAACAAGCGCAGAATGAAATAAGAGCCAATAATATAAAACAGACCAAATGCCAATGATGAAAATGCAGGTCCAAATTCCCACTGATTGGTAATAGAATATTGTAATGCAAAACCGGATAACGGTGTGCCAAATAGTAAAATTAAATCAATAGCATTTTGATTATGTTCTTTATTAAAACTTCGAACCGAGAATAAAACAGCTAAAATACCATAAATTAACATATTGGCGATGATAAATATTTGGCATTCAATGTAAAACCCAGGGCGGAAATTACTCATTCCCCATAGTAGAGATATTACAAAGGTGAATAAAAATCCTAATAAATTAAGTATTCGCCAAGACTGCCAGATGCTAACAACTAAAATAGCACTGGAAATCATCAAATAATAACTAAATAAAGCAATATGATTGCCTGAACCATTGGATAGTAAAATCGGTGTCACATAACCGCCGATACAGGCTATAATTGCTAGACTCATAGCTCTTTGCAAAATGGAAAATAAAATGCTTGTTGAGCAAATAATTAACAAAATAGCAAACGTAATTAACATAGGTACAAGTTCGTATAACCTATAGGCGGCAAATATGGTCAGATATAAAATAGCAAAGGCACCGCCTTGTAATATTAAGGCGTAGATTTCTCGTTTATGTCTTAATTTCCAACCGATTCCTAACAAAACAAAACCTAATACTAAGGTTCCTAAGATTCTGATCTCAGGTGAAATATAATCATGTTCAATACTGTATTTAAATAGATAGGTTAGACCTAAAAATAAGATCACAATAGCAATTTTGGCAATTACATTGCCTTTAATTAACCAATTAAAAAAAATAAATAACGGATTGGGTCCAGTATTTGTAACTGGTCTGTATTGTGGGTTAAATGGATCTGCTGTTTGTAATGCAGCTTCATCAAGATTGATTTTTTCTTGTTCTGGAGTTTCTATCGCCAGAGATTCGCTAGCTAATGTTGGTAACTCTTCTTCCTGACTGAATTCTTGATATTGAGAATCGGGTTGTTCTACTGTTACTGAATCAAGTTGCATATTTTCTTGTAACAGGGCGGGTTCATTTTGCTCATTAAGTTGCAAAAGTCCATCGTTTAAATGGTTATTA
This sequence comes from Gilliamella sp. BG3, assembly GCF_046635605.1. Lineage (NCBI taxonomy): Bacteria > Pseudomonadati > Pseudomonadota > Gammaproteobacteria > Orbales > Orbaceae > Gilliamella > Gilliamella sp. BG3. Next base: position 77,290 of record NZ_JBIDFE010000004.1, on the reverse strand, counting down.
TTAGCTGCACAAGGTAAAGAAATTTCGGTTGGAGGCTCTATTTGAACAGCAATATCCGCTGTTTCTTCAGTAGTATTGCTATTTGAATATTCAAATTGCGAATTAGTATTATCGAGCTCAATATCCTCTTTTTCATCTGAATTTTCTTCTAACTCAGCCGAACTATTTTGTTGATAAAGTTGTTCTTTGAGTGATAAAAGGACCCCTTGTACCTCTGTTAACTGAATTCTTAACCGGACAATTTGATCTTTCAAACTAAAAAGATTAATAAATGCCACTATAATTATTACTACTGCGAAGAAGAAGAAATAAAAAAGAAATTCCATTCTAATTTTTCCTTATATTTTTTATTTCATGATTACTTATTTGTTTTTATAGTTAATTAAAATAATAAGTTAGTATTTTGCTGATGAACAGTAAATCAGTAATTAATCAATAAATCAATATGTTTGAATAAACTATCATTAGAGTAACTTGATAATAATTTGTTTTTTTATTTAAAATTTTAGTTAATTGAAATTTCTTTGCTAAAATTTAACAGTTAAATGAAATATAAAAGCTTTAGTACTAAATATCTTATAAATGCTTGATTTCACTAAAAACGCTTAAATAAAAATTTAATAAAATCAATGCTCTACCTGAATGATTTTAGAGTAAAAAGCTTTTCCATAACACAGCAAGGTCAATATACCTATCTTATTCCTGTATCAAAATATCCTAATCCTTACACTTAATTTATTTCACTTACCAAAATAGATCCAATTCTTGGTAAAAAATAATTTTCTATCATATTGATTTTGTTTTTCTTTTTTAGTTATTTCTTTTGGTTGAAAAACAGACTTTTTATCTATCTCTTGATTAACTGTATTTAATATAGCCACATCGTGCGCTTTCTTTTATAATATTGTCTTATTTCTTCTCTATTTTTAGCTTAAAAAGAGTAATTTTCATGAAAATTTTAGCTGGTTGCTCGGCCTTATCTGCATTTCGTATTAATAAAATATTATCTACTTGTTGTGAAAAATCTATTCCTGTTATCGATATTGAAGCCCAATATCTGCATTTTGTTGATTTGGTTGGCGAGTTGACGGCTGAACAACAGTTAACGTTAGATAAATTATTACAATACGGTCCAAAAAATGCACAAATCAATGTTAAACAAACGGCTAGTAAGCAACTCTTTTTAGTGGCGCCAAGAGTGGGAACGATTTCGCCTTGGTCATCAAAAGCAACTGATATTGTACATAATTGCGGTTTATCACAGATTCGCCGTATCGAGAGGGGGATTGCTTATTATGTGCAAGTAAGTTCAGAATTAACCGATTGGCAAAAAAACGATTTTATAGCATTAATTCATGATCGCATGATGGAAGCGGTCTTTAGCCATGTTGATCAAGCCGAGCAGTTATTTCATGTTGAATCACCTGCACCAGTTACAACCATTGATTTATTAGGTCAGGGGCGTGCGGCATTAGATGAGGCTAATCTTAAATTAGGTTTGGCGTTAGCATCTGATGAGATTGATTATTTAGTTGAGAACTTTAAAAAACTAAATCGTAATCCTACTGATATTGAGCTTTATATGTTTGCACAAGCCAATTCTGAGCATTGTCGTCACAAGATTTTTAATGCCGATTGGGTTATTGATGGGGTAAAGCAGCCTAAATCACTGTTTAAGATGATCAAAAATACTTTTGAACACACTCCTGATTATGTTTCGTCCGCTTATAAAGATAATGCCGCAGTGATGGATGGTTCAATCGTTGGGCGCTTTTTTGCGGATAATGAGAATAAAACCTACTGCTATCATCAAGAATATGCAGATATTTTAATGAAAGTTGAAACACATAATCATCCAACAGCTATATCACCTTGGCCGGGTGCGGCAACGGGCAGTGGAGGTGAGATTCGTGATGAAGGGGCAACTGGTCGAGGTGCTAAACCTAAAGCCGGTTTAGTAGGGTTTTCAGTTTCTAATTTACGTATTCCTAATTTTGAACAACCTTGGGAGCAAAATTTTGGTAAGCCTGATCGCATTGTGAGCGCCTTTGATATTATGATGGATGGCCCTTTAGGTGGTGCGGCGTTTAATAATGAATTTGGTCGTCCGGCTTTGTTAGGGTATTTCCGTACTTATGAAGAAAAGGTTAACAGCCATAATGGCGAGGAGCTTCGAGGTTATCATAAACCGATTATGTTAGCTGGTGGTATGGGTAATATTCGCCGTGAACATATCCAAAAAGGTGAGTTTCCAGCGGGCTCTAAACTGATTGTGTTAGGTGGCCCTGCTATGAATATTGGCTTAGGTGGTGGGGCGGCTTCGTCTATGGCGTCGGGTCAGTCCGATGCTGATTTGGATTTTGCTTCTGTTCAGCGTGATAATCCTGAAATGGAGCGCCGTTGTCAGGAAGTTATCGATCGCTGTTGGCAGCTTGGTGAAGATAATCCTATCTTATTTATTCATGATGTTGGTGCTGGAGGTTTGTCTAATGCAATGCCTGAACTTGTTAGCGATGGTGGGTGTGGCGGTCAGTTTGAGCTTCGTAAAATACTTAGCGATGAACCAGGTATGTCACCACTAGAAGTTTGGTGTAATGAATCGCAAGAGCGCTATGTGCTTGCGATTCATCCCGATAAATTGGCATTATTTGCTGAACTTTGTCAGCGTGAGCGTGCACCTTATGCGGTGATTGGTCAGGCAACCGTCAATAAGGCGGTTATCTTGCATGATGAGCATTTTAATAATCATCCCATCGATTTGCCATTAGATGTGCTACTTGGTAAAACGCCTAAAATGCAACGTGATGTTAAAACTCACCAAGCACATGGTGATAATTTCTCAACGTCTGAAATTAATTTATATGATGCGGTCAAACGTGTTCTACATTTGCCAACCGTTGCCGAAAAGACCTTTTTAATTACCATTGGCGATCGTTCAGTGACGGGTATGGTTGCTCGTGATCAAATGATCGGTCCTTGGCAAGTGCCGGTTGCTGATTGTGCTGTGACTACTGCAAGTTTGGATAGTTATTATGGTGAGGCTATGTCAATCGGCGAGCGTGCGCCCGTTGCGTTACTTAATTTTGCCGCATCAGCAAGGCTTGCAGTTGGTGAGGCAATTACGAATATTGCCGCAACCAATATTGGTGATATCAAACGGATTAAGCTTTCGGCTAACTGGATGGCAGCAGCAGGACATCCGGGCGAAGATGCTGGTCTTTATGAGGCCGTTAAAGCTATTGGTGAAGAGTTATGCCCAGCTTTAGGGCTTGCTATTCCTGTTGGTAAAGATTCGATGTCCATGAAAACGACATGGCAACAAGATGGTGAGCAACAAACCATGACTTCACCATTATCATTGGTGATTTCGGCATTTGCGCGTGTTGAAGATGTGCGTAAAACAGTGACACCACAATTGCGTACTGATCAGGATAATACTTTATTGTTGGTTGATTTATCGAAAGGCCATCAAGCACTAGGAGCCACCGCACTAGCCCAAGTGTATCGTCATTTAGGGCAAAAAACAGCGGATGTCCATGATCCTAAAGAGCTGCTTGCTTTTTATAATGCGATTCAGGCTTTAGTAAGCCAAAATGCTTTGCTTGCTTATCATGATCGTTCTGATGGTGGACTGTTTGTGACATTGGCCGAAATGGCTTTTGCTGGACATTGTGGTATTGATGTAGATATTGCCTCGTTAGGTCATGATGTGATTGCTTCGTTATTTAATGAAGAATTAGGCGCAGTTATTCAAGTAGCTAATAATCGTTTAGATGATGTGATGGCTTGCTTTAAGCAGTTTGGCTTATCCCATGCGGTTCATGTTCTTGGTAGTGCTAAAACTGGTCAACAAATTATTATGCGTGATAACTCGGCTACAGTATACAGTGAATCACGCTTAACCTTGAGAACATGGTGGGCGCAAACGACATGGCAAATGCAACGTTTACGTGATAATCCTGAATGTGCAGATCAAGAACATCAAGCTAAACAAAATGAAGATGATCCAGGATTAAATGTGCAGCTAACTTTTGATCTGCAAGCCGATATTGCTGCGCCTTATATTGCCAAAGGTACAAAACCTAAAGTGGCCATTTTGCGTGAACAAGGTGTTAACTCGCATGTCGAGATGGCAGCAGCATTTGATAGAGCAGGCTTTCAAGCAATCGATGTACATATGACAGATTTACTTTCTGGTCGAATTACACTTAGTCAATTTAGTACACTGGTTGCTTGTGGTGGCTTCTCTTATGGCGATGTTTTAGGAGCAGGTGAAGGTTGGGCTAAATCTATTTTATTTAATAAAAAAGTGCGTGATGAGTTTGAACGATTCTTCCATCGCAAAGATACTTTATCGTTAGGGGTTTGTAACGGTTGTCAGATGATGTCGAATCTTAAAGATCTAATTCCGGGAGCGGATTTGTGGCCTCGTTTTGTTCGTAATTCGTCAGAACGTTTTGAAGCCCGCTTTAGTTTAGTGCAAATTCAATCAAGCCCTTCGTTGCTATTTACTGATATGGCTGGTTCGCATATGCCAATTGCTGTTTCACATGGGGAAGGACGTGTTGAAGTGGGTGATGATGTTCATCTAAGCCGTTTAGAGGCATCAGGATTAATTGCCGTACGTTATATTGACCATTTTGGCAAAGTAACACAGCAATACCCTGCTAATCCAAATGGTTCGCCAAACGGTATTACTGCAGTGACATCTCAAGATGGGCGGGCAACTATTATGATGCCACATCCAGAACGGGTATTTAGAACAGTAACTAATTCATGGCATCCTGATAACTGGGGTGAAGATAGCCCTTGGATGAGAATATTCCGTAATGCTCGTAAGCAATTAGGTTAAATAAAACAAAGATCGCCGACAATGGTGTCGGCGATATGTTTATTTGTTGAGTAGTTTAAGCAGTAACTGAGTGCTTTTGTCTTTCGATAAGTGGCTGCGCTAAAACGTGCTCCATTTTTCGTAATAGCTCGTCTGTTTCTTCCCAGTTAATACATGCGTCAGTCACAGATACGCCATATTTAAAGTTTTCTGGTAGTTGCTCGGAAGGCTGATTTCCTTCAAATAAGTTACTTTCAATCATTACACCAATAATTGAATTATTGCCTTTTTCTATTTGCTCGATAATGGAATTAGCAACAATAGGTTGATTTCGATAATCTTTATTTGAATTTGCATGGCTACAGTCAACCATTAAGTTAGGTAACAATCCTGCCTTTTTCATTTGTGTTTCGCACAATGCGACATTTTCAGCATCATAATTTGGTGTTTTACCGCCACGCAAAATAACATGGCCGTGTGGATTGCCTGTTGTTTGTAAAACCGTTACTTGTCCTTTTTGGTTAATTCCTACAAAACGATGAGGCATAGAGGCTGATTTCATCGCATTAATTGCAACATCTAAACTGCCATCAGTTCCATTTTTAAAACCAACAGGCATTGATAGGCCAGATGCCATTTCTCGATGCGTTTGTGATTCAGTAGTTCTTGCCCCGATTGCAGACCAACTAATTAAATCGCCAATGTATTGTGGTGTGTTGGGATCTAGTGCTTCAGTTGCAATAGGCAAGCCAATTTGAGTAATATCAAGCAGTAATTTACGGGCTTTTTTTAGTCCATGCTCAATATCAAATGAGCTATCCATGTGAGGATCGTTAATCATACCTTTCCAACCAACAGTGGTTCTTGGTTTTTCAAAATAAACACGCATGACAATAAATAAGTGATCCTTAACTTCGTCCGATAGTCTTTTTAATTTATGCGCATACTCAATTGCAGCAACAGGATCATGAATAGAGCAAGGACCACATACAATAAGTAAGCGGTGATCACGTCGTTCTAAGATATCCACAACAGTTTGGCGTGATAAGGCAATTTGATTTTCTAAATCATGAGAAAGAGGGTAAAGCTGTTTGATTTCTTCAGGTGTGATTAACATATGTTCGTCTCTGATTCGAACATTATTTAAAGTATCTTTTAACATTTTATTTTCCTTGTTAAAATCATTTATATTTTTAAATGTAAAATAATAATTACATATTCGGTTATTATGTAAACACAAAATTACATAATAGTAAATGGAATTTTTATTATTTATTAAATTATAATTTTTTTATGATTGTTAGTTAATTATGAATTTGGTTTAAAAAGTAAGTGTGATGACAATTCAAGTAAATGTTGTAATAAAATGTTTACATTTTATGGCTGTTTTTTGATGGCTATTTTATGTTGTCAACGCATAATATTCTGCTGATGATAAGGCGTTATTTGGGCTATGTATATTTATTGGAATATTTAATGATTACTTTGATATTAAGTGACATAGCTGAAAAATATTTACGCTCTGCTACTTTACCAGCTAACTTAGCCGCATGATTATATATTTTTAGGCAATGTATTAAAACAAGCCAATTTTGTTGTTACCATTCTCCCATTAACAAAAAAAACTATTCAACTATTACAAAAGAAAAATTAGCTTTAATGAGGCCTTCGGCAATACTTATTAATGATGCCTGTGAAAAATAGTTGATCAACAAGCGCCGCTTGAAGTACTAAAAATAAAACGAGCAAAGCCACAGGACTTGATGCATTTGAAATTGAGCCACTACCTACCAATTCCCCTTTTACGACAAACATTTATAATGTTTTATTATCACCTCAAGTCAGCTCTGCAATGGCTGAAATGTGATATGTGAAGGAAAAAATGTGCTGTTAATAATATCACGCAGCATTAAAAGATGAAAAATTTGCCGATAACTAGACCAACCTTGAAGCTAGCTAACTTGTATTCCATTTTGAATTCACCTATAATGCCTTAATATTGTTTTTTTATTTACAATTCACAATTGGGGCTGATTCTGGATTCGACGGGATTTGCGAAACCCAAGGTGCATGCCGAGGTGCGGTAGGCCTCGTAAATAAACCGCAAAAAAATAGTCGCAAACGACGAAAACTACGCACTAGCAGCTTAATAACCTGTATAGAGCCTTCTCTCCCTAGCCTCCGCTCGTAGGACGGGGATCAAGAGGAGTCAAACCCAAACGAGATCGTGTGGAAGCCTTGCTTGGGGCGGAAGCATTAAACTTAATCAAGCTAGTCTATCAGTAGCGTGTTTGTTCGCAGCGGGTAGATGAAATTCAAAAACAAACTACGCATGTAGTACCGAGGATGTAGAGATTTCGGACGCGGGTTCAACTCCCGCCAGCTCCACCACCCATTAAAACAAAAAATTAATAAAATCAAAACATTAAAAAATAAAACCACTGTTTATTTATACATAAAACTGACTCAAAATAGACTATATCAGGACATAAAAATGCACGTGAAATGCACGTGAAATTTTTCCAGAGCATTTTATTACTTCATCTCAACAGCGACGACTAGCACAATTATGTGTTCTATCAAACGCATAAAACACTATACGATATCGCCGAGATGCTACATGACGCTGTTGAGTATTGTAAGTTGAAGATTGATAGTGTGTTTTAATTTTATTATGGCTTTTCTGGCCAATCGATATCTGGCGCAGTATCAACATCAATACGATTTAGTAAAACCCGGTATTTTTTCCATGATGCGTACAGTGCTTTTTCTTCGTCTGTTGCAATATCAGTATCAATAGCATCTTGTAGATAATCAATCTGTGAGCTGGCTTCGCTTAGTAACTGATTTTTTTGCACTGATGCTAACATGACATAATGATGATGCTGTTTATTTTCATCTAATACCCACGCACCGTCCCAAAAATCAAACTCAGAATTTGGTTTTAACAGCGTGTAATCATTAGGAATATCGCCGATTTCGGTTACTGTTGATTCTGCTCCTGTTTTTGTTGAGTAGATTTTTTTACCCCTGTGGTCTACTGGATATATCCACTTGTCGCCTACTCTAACGATTGCGTGCTCATCATCAACTGGATTCGGGGCATCTAAACAAACATGATCCGGTAAACCGATTCCCTCCGCAACATATTCGTATGTTGCGTTGATAAATTCGCCTGTTTTTGTATCTGTGTTATAAATTAATGCCCATCCCTCACTTGTTACAAAACCATCTTTATCAAACTGTGCCGCTTTTGGTTTTAATTGATATTTCATTATAAATCTCCTTAATTATTCTGCTTTAACTATGTACAAAAATGCCACGCTTCTAACGCGATTCTCATGGGCAATTGGAACGTGTTTAGCTGCGTCGAATATTAATTTTTGATGTGAACCACCCGACCAGTTCCCGGTTTGATACGCACCGACGGAATTCACGCTTGCGTGGAACGCCCCCGAGCTAATATTTTGATGCGTTGCACCTGTCATGAACGTTTCTAAACAACCCCAAATATTACGTATAGCGTCACCTTGCCAGCTTAAAATTTCACGACCGGGGTCAACTCCGCGACCGTCATCCCACCCGCGAACAGTTTCCCCTCTCATTTCTGGCAAATAACCCGACGGGTATGCTTTTGCAAGTTTCGGATATTTATTTTTATCAAATTTCCAACCGTTGCATTTTAGCCAGCCGGCTGGCGGTGTAGCAGTTGGCCACGGTTGCGGGATGCCAACCGGTAAATAATCATTAATATTTGCTGTAGTAATTGCTTCGTGCCATTGCTGCTTACCTTCTTTCGTGTCACAGCGATAATAAATGCGTGGCTCTTTTGAGTTAACTACTGATAGCTGTTCAACTTTCCATGTTGAGCTACTGCTCGGATATGCTAATAATGTTGCTGTGCTATTACCTGATAGTTGTAAATCGGTAAAATCTGTCGTTCTACATTGATAAAATCCACCCACCAAATGATCATCAAAATTATTAGCAATAGCACCGACGGATGAGCCGATACCGTAATCGCCTGCTTTTAAAACTGATTTACCATTAATCGCAACATCATCAATGTTTTCAAAACGCCATGTGTTATCGTTTGCTGCGTATCGTAATTTGTTTGTCCATGTATTTGATTTAGCGTCATAAAATGCGTATATAAAACTATCACCTGACGGTCGCAGTACCATTTCATTTTTGTTTTCATGCAAAAATTTTATTCCATAAGATGTTGGCGAAAACCGTAACTGTCCCGTTATTTCATCACCAGACTTTTTCACTGCGTTTGACGCTAAATCGTATGCGGTTTTCACGGCTTTCGGCGTTGCTGCTTCTGTTTCTGATGTGCTGTTGGTTGCTGAGTTAAGCTTTACACTCCCTTTTTTGACAAATTCTTTAATAGCTGTAGCGAGTTGGTCATGCTTTGATTTATCCAGTTTAATACCTGCTGACTCAATCGCATTAGCAATTTCTTCTTGGATAGCATCACAATAAAGATAATCTAATTGCGTTGCTGGTGTGCCTGTTTGTGGATTACCACGAGTAAAGCCATTTTTCCCTTGACCAAACTTATCTCTTTGGGCTGTTGGTGTGTCAATTCTATGCATTGATTGCTCCGTATTTAAAAATTACATAAGTATGTGATGGGCATAATTTTTCAATTATGCATTCGATTTGCTTATCCCCCCACGTTCTCAAATGTGAATCGCATCCATCATTACAGGTCATTTCTGTTATTTGATAATTGTGAGGTATGTTTACAATCCAATAGAAACGCCACTCCTCATCGTATAAATAGTCTTGGCATGTTGATTCACAGGTAAAAACATCATTGTTATAGTTTGTGATCGTGGCGTCTAAATAGCCGTTGGCTTTTAAAACTTGTAGAAAAAATTCTTTACTTATGCCGCCTACCAAATTTATCTTAGAATCTAAACGGTTGCGTCGAGTAGTTAGCGTTTGAACCTCCGATGGGTAACAACTATCGGGTAATCCGCAAATTTGCTCATATCTATCTATGAGTTCTGTTGTCGTTTTGGGATTGATTTCTTGCATTAAATCATCTAATCGAATATGCGTTTTTGATAGTGTTAATGCTAGTGATAAAAGGATTGGCTCTGATTTATCCCACGCTGGACCGTAGGGCAATAAGTGCTCTACCATGCTTCGGTATTGTTTTTCTAAATCCATTCAATCCCCCCGAAGACCGCTACCTGATTTTTTTCTACAAAAATATCTTTATCGGGGTAAACTAATTCATGAGCATACTCGCCGAATGATGAACTAATCACTTCGCTAATACGTGATCTAAATAGTGTTGATTGTGGTCTCCCTTCGCGTAACAAAAATTCTTTTAACTCGGCTTCTATTTGATAACGAATTTCTGGGTTATCAGGTGTGACCATAATTTTAAAATTAATGGGCTTAGGTATCGGTGAAAAAACGATTAGCATAGAGCCGGCAACGGGTGCTAATGGCTCAATATGTTTTTTGACATGTTGAATTGTGGTACTGTCTAAAACTGGATTTACCGGATCGTTATTTGCAATCATCACGCCAACGCTCCCCGCTCCTGCCCAATGACGATAACACCAAGCCCGTGTAACGCCGTGAACTTCTTTTGCCCACTGTACATAATCTTGATCGGCTCCGCTTTGAGGTGTGTAGTACCACCTGTCGATAACTCGTTTTCTAAAAGATTCTAAATCCTCTATATCAGCACCTGACTCAATAGAATCTGCAAAACAAGTTGATGATAGACCAGTAACAGGTGTAATCAGTGACATACTGGTACCATCATCACAGTTTCCTTTTTTGCCTGTCTCGTCACACACTACGGGCACTCTTAAAACATTATTTGCGGATGTTGTCGTTTTGGTAACTGTATACATGCACTGATCAACTTGACGCCTGACCTTTTGGTCTTTATTAATAACAATGCCATCAGCCACTTCATCAAATCGAATATAACCAACCGCAGGCGTAGGTTGTTTTCTATAGCAACGCTTCATATTTCCATGCCGAATCAACCAAGCTTCGTCTGCTTGATCGGGTAAAATATTTTTGGCCATATTTTCAATATAGCCCAATAACACATGTGTGGCCCCAGCTATAACTCGCCCGTACACTTCCGGGTCATTACGTCGTAATGAAATTAATTCATCATCAACAGCTAGGCGCGCATATAAATCATTGCGTATAGTTGTGATTAAATCCGGTAATGTTGGTCTTGAAAATCCACTAGACATTAATATCACTCCATAAGTTGTCAAACCTAAATTCTTCATTGCTACCATCTTTTTTGTAAATATTGATAGTAGCAACTAAAACGGTTAAATCGGTTCGTTTTACTGAAACATCAATACGTAATGCCAGCCCATCATCAATCATCCATTGCACCGCTTCTTTTATGTAAATTTTTGCAAAGTTAGCTGTTTGATTTGTTAATTTTGAGCGAGCCAATAAATAAAGGCGTGACCCAATTTTGTCATTTGCTATACTAGGGTATGAATCGCCCCACCAACCGTACGGATGATCTGAATCATCACTGGTGTTTTTTCGTCGCCATGTGAATAGCGAAATTATTAGCGCACGATATAACTTATTTTGAATATTAGTGGGATAAGTATTTCTACCATTTACTGTTAATATCATTTTGTTTTAGCCATAAAAAAACCGTCTAATGACGGTTTATGTAATGAAGTGAGAATTATTCTAATAATTGATTAGGAGTTTGTGTGACCGAGTTTGTTTCGTTATGCGTATGACCATTATAAATGGTTCTGATGTTTGAAATAGTGCTAGTTTTATCCTCTATTTCTCCAGACGATTTTAATGATGGTGTATTAAATTGCGTTCCTGATGATGCGTTAACTGTTAAGTTTTTTGTATTTAACACTATTTCATCATCAGCACTCACAATAAATCGCTTAGTTTTTACATTGATTTCATTATTGCGATTAAAAATAATGTAATCACCTTCGTCTGTGTAAATAGCAACTTCACCTTTTTTAAGCGACTTAATACGATAGCGACGATCGCCAGCAGCAAGAATCACACCATGCGATTTATCGCCGTCTAAAAATAGCGCCACTGCTTCTGCGCCATCCAATGGTCTTGATGTGAACCCGTATGGCTCGATATGCTCGACATCACTTTTTTGTTCACCGCCCGACATTTTGATTTGCAACGTCTGGCATTTGCTTGCACTGTTACTGAATGTGATATAGCCACGAGATACAAGGTTCATTATTTTATTTAAAACTTTACGCATTAGAATACCTCACCATCTGATTTCTTACCTTTTTTCTTCTTGGTTTTCTTCCTATCTGGCAAATATGCTTCAACGGGTCCTACTTTTAATTCACATAACGTTCCTCGACTGCTTAAGCTGTATTTAACTTCGGCAATAACCAGTTTTTCATTATCATAACCCAGTAGCGGATCATCAACGACAACCATTTGATTCGGTTTCCATAACGTTCCATCACCTTGCCGCCAACCTTGAACCGTGTATGTAACTTCTCTGGTTTTGCTTGCTCTCAGCACTTTTTCCATTTCACAGCGTTCTTGGCAAGTACCGTTATTCGAATCGCCAGACTGTTTAATGATTAGAGGGCGGTATCTTAAGATCCCTTCATCTTTAGATGTGGATCTAACTGATGCTAGTGTTGCTTCACCAAAGTTTTCATCATCACCGACGCCTTGCCCTGAGACAAAATAATCGGAATACCGTTCTTTGATACTCTTTTCAGTATCCGCAGACAAAATATTAGCCCCTAAAACCAAAGCTGTGTTTGCCTCATCTGAACCAATATCACCAATTATTACTTGCCCTTGCTCATCATCAAACACAACAATTTGTTGCATGCCCATTATTTTACTAATGACATCAAAAACGGTATCCCCCTGATCCGCTTGAATACTAACGGAACCTGCATCACTGCCTTGATTAATAACATTCAGTTTGAATGGTTTAACCAAATCTTGAATAACTTGAATAGTTGAACTACCGCTATATTGTTTGGGTACCGCACTACAATCAACACAATCAGCCGTTTTACTCCTACCGACAATGCCCATTGATAGCGACCCTGCATCGTACCGAATCGGCAACGCTTCAACGTAACCGGTTAAAACCACATCATCATCGATATACACTTCAACTAAATCACCATTTTTAACATCAATTTTTGTTTCTGTATTGTCAGTTGATGAAGGCCATTGGCGGGTGATAGTGACATTAAAATCACGGGCTAGCCGTTCAATACCTGCCGAAATACTTACATCAGTCCAGCCACCAAAATACTGACGGTTAACTTTCAAAAAAACTTTATTTTGATTCATGGTTTCGGTACTCGCAGCTCTTTAACAGGAATAAAACCAGGATGAAGAATGTTGTTACGAATCGATATATCCTCACAACGCATAGCATTGTTATAAAGATAGTGAGCTAAAACCAAATCAGGCAACACTTCATTAGGAATATAGACAATTGTTTTTTCTATTTTGATTAAGCGTGCATTGATATCTTGGTTAACCGCAGCCTTTAATTTTACTAGCGCAATGTATAAACCATCATGCTCGGTTCGTGACAATTCTTTATCAAAGAATCCATTAATGGATTCTTTGATATCCAGTAAATCATCAAATGAAATTGTGTTACTTTTTTCAACTGTTGATGATGTTGATACGGGAGTGTTTGTTATGTTAGCCGTTGAATGATGAGTTGGTAACGTATGATCTTGGTCAAAAGAATGCTCTTTTTTACCTTTTGTTGATTCTAATGCCACAGGAGCAAAAGCTTGCTTCCTTTTATCTTCAACCTGTTTCGGTAGTGATGCGATTATTCGTGATGCTTCTGTTAGTGCGGTTACTCGAATAGCAGTATTAATTAAGTTTTGATTTTTCTTTCTTTTTTTAGTTGATTTGCTATCGGTTGACCAAATAGCACCGGGTAAAATGCTTTTTATAAATGATATACCGTTAAACACCTTTACTCTTGCTATCAACCCATTTATAGAATTGGAAAATTTTGTTGCACTCTTCCAAACATTTTTGATTGAATTAATAATGGATGAACCACCCGCACCAAGGATTGGCGACAAGTCACCATTTAGGATTTTAACCGCATCATTAACATATGGAGTTATCGCATTATAAGCATCTGCGATATCATTTAAAATTGACATGGTGTCATCAAGAATACTGTGCTGTACAAAATCAGGCGCATCAATTAAGTCAAAATCTTCAAACGCATCTAATAGTGCTTGATCTACATTATCTGCATTTTCATCAACTACATCATCAGTCGCTACCGACGAATCAGGGAATATTAACTCACCTGCTTCGACAAATGAAAATGAAATAACACTCATTCGACCGTTTTCAACGGAGTTGCTGACAGTTGCTGTACCCACAATATTGACATTAAGTTCGCCAAGAATAGGATGTATTAATGTTCCTGCTCCCTCTTCCTCAATTGCCTCTACCAGTTTTTCAGCTTGTTCTTTGTGATCATCACCAACCACAAAGGCGTCAATTTTATTTTTACGTGCTGAACGTCCCAGATCTTCGGTGTATGGAACATCCCTGAATGGGTATTCATGCGTCTGATTCCGCCGCCCGAATTCTGATGAGGTGCCACTAACTTGAAAAGGAACACCTCGGAAACTGGCCGGCAATAAATTATTTAACCAGTTTAAGTTCATAAAGCTCATAAAACTCATTAATTTCTCCCAAAGTTAGCGTAGGGATTCCAGCCAACGTCAGTTTTAGTATTAAAACCTGATGCCTGTTTTGTCTCTTTTACTACTGTGCCATTCGGTGCATTCTCAAACTTAACAACAAGCTCGCCTTTACTGTTGCGATTTACATTATTATTTGAAAAGTTGTTTAGTGGCATTTGTGGTGCTTGATAATACGGATATGTAACCATTGGTTTCGCCATTTCTTTCGGTAAATTTGCCGTATCAATCTTAACTTTTACTTCCTTTTCATCATCACCAAAAATATAGTCCCACGCATCTAGTAGCGGTTGGATGCCTGACTTAACGTTATCCCACAAGTTTTTAAAGAAATTCTGAACACTTTCCCACACTTTTGGAATAGCTTCCCCCGCATTTTTAAATGGTTCGACAAATACATTAATTATCGGCATTACATAAGGCTTGATAAACTCCCAGATACCATTAAAGAATTTACCTACAACTTCCCATGATTTTACAATCCCTTCACCGCCTGCTTTAAAACCTGCTATAAAGAAGTTAATGATAGGCATGACAAAGGGTTTGATAAATTCCCATAATCCACTAAAGAACTTACTAACAGCACCCCAAGCATTAACAATAAAAGAAGCTCCAACTTTGAACCCTTCAATAAAGAAATTGATAATCGGCATTACATAAGGCTTAATCACCCCCCACAACCACTTAAAAAATTTAACTATATCATCCCAGTATGTGATAATTAACACTGCGGCGATAGCAATGCCAGTCATAATAAATCCTATTGGGTTCGCCGCCATTACCGCATTTAAAGCCATTGATGCTGCACGTACCTTTTTAAATACATTTGATAATTTTATTTGAGCTGCCGAATGAAACTTTGTTGCCAATTCATTAGCTTTGAGCACGCCGTTGTAAATACTGATCCCTGTTGATAGCGCGCCAACAATGATATTCACCCCCGCACACGCAACACGAAGACCAATTAACCCCGCAACCGCCATCGCAGCCATTTTCACTAGTTCAGGGTTTTCTTGGATGAAATGACCGAATGAAACCACTAATGGTTTTAGTCCAACTAATAATTCTGCGAAAGATGGTAGTAATGAATCACCAATTGATAGGCTAACATCGGTAAGAGCATTGTTAAATGATTGTAATTTGCCTGCAGTTGTGTTTGAACGGGATTCATATTCATTCTGCATTGACCCAGCATAATGAGATGCGTCACCAACCTGATCAAAGTTCTTTTTTAATAACTCCATATTGTTGAGTAATGGCGATATTGCGGCAACACTTTCTTTTCCAAACAACACTGTTAATGCCGCTGCACGTCTATCAGCCGATACCTTACCTAATGACTCTAACACAGACATAATTGTCCCTTGTGCGTCTTTTTGCATCCCTTTTGCTATTTGGGTTGATGTGAATCCAAGTTGTTGAAATGCCTTTTGTTGTTTCGCTGTCGCTGCTTTACCTGATGTTAGCGTCAGCATAAAGTTTTTAATACCTGTAGCCGCTTGATCGGTATTGGTACCCGTTGCAATAATTGTTGAACTTAATGCCGCTAATTTATCAGCACTAACCCCTGATTGTGCGGCAAGCGTACCCATTCGTGTAACTACATCTGAAATTTCCTTTGCTTTCGCATTCTGGCTATTACCTAATAAGTTAATCTTATCAGATAATTCAACTACTTCACTTTGAGTCAGTTTTAAAGCAGTTCGCCATGTTGACATTGTACTGCCTGCTTCTTCGGCTGTGGTATCAAACGCAATACCCATTTTTACGGCATCTTCGGCAAATCGTAGCAAATCATCCTTTGGGATATTTGCCTGACCACCCTCTGCAACGATAGAGGCGATATCTTTAGCCGCCATTGGTAAGCGTAATGACATTTCACGAATATCTTGACCCATTTGTTTAAATTGTTCAGGCGTATCAAAGTCAACGACTTTCCTAATGTCAGCCATTTTTTCTTCATACCCCATCGCATCTTTCACCCCTTTAACAAACGGCGCAGAGATAGTTAGCCCAGTTACTGCATCTTTTAAACCAAGTTTGCCAAAGCCTGATTTGTTCATGCTTTTTTGGAACTTTTCAAGTTTGCCTTTCATGGTATTTAATTGAGGTGACAGCTTATCAACACATGTCACCACTGCTTTTAAGTTAAAGCCTGCCATTTATGATTCCTTGCTATTTTCTATGCGATTTGCTTGTTCACATAATTCAAAAACTTCGGATAGTGAACGTTCTTCTATGATATAAAAAGGGGAGAGTTGCCAGTACTTGGCAAGGTCAAAACAAAGGTTTACAAGATATTCGATTGTAATTATTCCGCTGTCGGTTGTTCCTCCGCTGTATTCTCCACCTTCTCCTTTGGGCCGAAGAACATCATAATTTCACTCGTAATCATTAAAAAATCATAGGGTGTAAGTTGCTCAACGGAGCTTGGCGTAACGTTACCTAGCGCAACAATGTAATCGGCCACTTTTTTAGGGTCACCAATCATTTGGTTATCAAATGGGAAGCCTAATTTTTTGATATCTTTGACTGTTGGCTCTTTTAATTCCAGCACATGTAACTCATTGCCGTGTGCCATAATCGGCTGTGATAATTTAAATTCTTTCATTACTGATAAAATCCTTCTTCACCGTGAAATTCGATTTCTGCTGTACCTTCTTCGGCATTGTGATTAACTTCACCTTCAACCCAAGCATTAGATAAAACGTAAACTTTACCGTTGGCCAATTCTGCGGTAACGGTCATTGAATCGCTAGACATTAACTTGTCGATTGGAAAATCACTCGGTACTTTAAAAGTCCCTTTAATGTATGGAGCACGGAATGTTTCTTTGTAGTGAACGCTATTATCTAACCCCAAAATACTTTCTTTAACGTTAGTATTCATTGGGACTTCAATACCGCCCGTTAATGATAACTGGATAGAATCAACTTTAATGTAAGTTGTTCCTGCAATACGTCGTTGTGTCATTAGTTTTTCTCCTCTGGATATTGCAATCTAAACTGTGCTAACACAGCAAAAACGCGTAGTTGATTAACGAGATCGGGTGGGAATAGCACATCCAATCGATTTGGGTCGTTCACATTTCGTTCAACAATTAAGTTCTTCTTGAATACTTCAAAATTTTCAACTAAGCCTAATAATTCTAGTTGACGATAAGTGGCGTTGATTTCCGCCTTAGCTACTGCGGGTGTAATAATTGCCTGCCCTGCACCAAATCTGGTTCCGTCATTAGCCAATTTATGCCTTGGGTATTTAGATGTGATCACACTACGTAATTTACGTAATACATAAGCGAGCGTATGAAGTGTTTCACTATCAAGATAGCTATTATCGGCTACACCGTAACTGTTACGTTGATATGTGGTGATATCTCGCTGAATTAATAAATTACCGCTAGAAACATATGCTGTCGCAATGCCATGGCTTAATAATGATTGTTGCTCTGTTAGTGTAAACTGATTGCTATCAGATGCTGGCAATGCACCATTTAATAATCCAGTTTGCGTTGGTCGAGCCGGATCATTACGAATAAATACAGCATTACGAGCAGTTCGCATCGCAATTAATTCATCAATACCCGTTTGAATGGTTTTCTCATAACCTGCAACGGTAATATGTTGGTAATTTAATTTATCGCCAAACTCTACAAGTTCGGATAAATCACCTTTTTTAGCGGTATAAGCATGTCCATACAATTGGCGCGCATAGCTCCATCTACCCGTAGTATCATCCATTTCATGATTAAATGTTGCCAAAGATGATAAGTCATTAAATGGGAATGCGATAAAATCAATGAGTTTATCCCCCATAGCCGCAATAACGGGAGTTAAATCTGGAGTGCCAGTTCCGCCGTGCATTTGAGTGATAACAATATTTAAACCGTCTGGGGTTTCTTCTCCGCCGATTGTGCCATAGTAGTTAAAGCACAAAGGAATGTCATTGCCACTCAACCCTTTGTTTTTAGCTGTTAGCGTTATTGTACTATTCGTCACGGTTGCGGTAACAGGTAAATCAAGATGAGTATTAATCGCATTATGTAATCCGTTTGCTATGGTTTCTGCAGTATCAGAGACGGTTACTCGTGATTGAATTTTACTGTTGCCGATATAGAGACTTAATGTGCCTGTTTCTTCTGCTATACCTGATATTTGGATAGTACCAGACGCATTCGAGCCTGCTGTGGGTTCATCTACAGCGATGACAAAAAGCTCACCAAAATTATCAATATTGCGATAGGCTTCAACCATTCTAGATAATTGACTGCCTCGTCCTGCGAGTTTTTTAGCGTGATCTGCTGTTGGCATAATAATAAGTTTATTACGCTCAATTGGACTTTCAGCCAATGGATAAGCAATAATTAATGAAGCACCGCTATCTTGGATTGTATTGGCCGCAGAGGAATCCACTTCCGCATAGAATAGCGGCACTTTTATATTGCTAGGAATGTTGTTAAAACTAATTGTCATTTTTAGCTACCTTTTTTTCTTGTTTTACTTTGATGTTTGTAACTTCTTCAACATCATTATTTGTTAGTCGTCTAGCCCAGTATTGGTTAAACTCAACATTACGACCGTCTGCTGGTAAATAATCCCCGCTATTGGGGTCATATACCTGCTTGCCACTCACTGGTTTAATTATCATTATTGCCCTCATAGATATTATTGTGTTCAAAATTAACGGTTACCTTTGAATCCTGTTCATTAACAGCCCCTGCTAAAGTATCAAAGTCGCCGATGTTTAACGGGTTGTACTGCGGAGGTTCGGTAATATCTGGTTTGTTTATATCGGGTTGCCAGTCAGGATCAGGAATTGGGTTATCAATAGCGTTTAAATCAAAATATTGTCGAGTATCATCAAACCCAACTTCCCGCACTGCGCTAAAATTAAATTGATAAAAAATTCTCCCTCGATCTAAATCAAGTAAATCACCACCATCATATTGAATAGGGTAATGGGCGGGTGAAAGCTCAAGCCCCAGCAATGCTCGCCACAGTTCAACTTTGATATTTTCGACAATGTCGTATGCTTCGTGCTGCCCCCGTTCATCTAGCGGTTTTAATACAACAATAACCCCAAATCCCTCTGTCACATTTTGCCAATAATCAGTTTGCGACTGGTTATCTTGTGCTCTATCATCAAGCGGAACAACATAAGCCGCAGGTAATTTTAAAAATGCCGTATCTTTGATAGCTGAAAATTCAGCAGCACCACCAACACGGCCTGCAAAGCTAGGGCTAAAATGACGTAATGTGTGAACAATATGTGATAGTTTCATTGTTTAACCTGCTTCATTGCGTTAACTAGCTCTTTAGCTAATACATATTTACTCCATGACGATTCTTTATTTAATGCGTCAATCATAAAGTTTTTACGTGGTGCAATGCGCCAGGGCGTTCCTCCTGATGCGCCTTTTTTATGGCTTTTCCCTCGTTTGGCATTACGCCGAACACCATAAAATAGAAATGCTGGATAGTATGGCCCCATCAGTTTTTCCATGTTGCTACCGCCTTTAACATTTGGCATCACAATAACCATTAATCCTGGGCGACGTGATGTTGGTCTTGGGACTTTATAACCGATTGAACGACTCAACTTACCACTTCGATATCCCGGATATTCGCCACTTTTGGAAACCTGTTTTTTACTAACTAATGCGCGTGATGTTGCTTGAATTTTTCTACCGATTTTGACGAAGGTTTTACGCACTTTTTTTCGGTCAAGTTCAGCTACTTCTGTTAATTTAAAATCAACATGAACGTTGTAATCATTCATCTGTGCCAATCTCCTCACATTCAATTAGTAAAAAACTGGTAGACTCTTCTATTTCTCTTACTCTTTTGATCCTATAAATTCTATTTTTAAAAACAATTTCATTGTCGGTTGTTAAACATTTATCATCTCGACGTCTAATAATCACATAATGAGTAATTGTGTTATCTATTTGTGCAGAATTTAAATATGTTGATGATTTTGCATGAACAATTTTCGCAAAAGTATGGAATCGATTAACATGAGTTTTTTGTAACTCATAAGCGTGAATAGGGATATCTTCCCTTGTTCTTACTAATATGTATTTGGTTAATTCACCTGAATGGATCATTTTTGTTAGCCTATAAAGTGTTCTCGGTAAGGAAACAATAAAACATCCACAGCCATAGGTAATTTATTAACATTATTCCCAACTGAAATAATTCCTCTATTTTCAAACCAATGAGTAACAATTAAATAAACAGCTTGGCGCAAAGATTCATCAACATAGATTACTTTTTTTGATCCACATTCAGATATTTGTTCTGATGATGTTACTATTTTAGAATTTAACTCGTTTTCAATATGCCGATGAGCTGCTTGAATATAAGATTTAATTAATTCGTCATGAATTGTTAAGTCATTATCTATAGATAGATGTTGCTTCATTATTCCTAAGTCAACAATCATATTGATGCCTCAATTATTTTTTATAAAATTTGGCCACATTCCGTGTTTCAACTAATTCTTTTGCATAACTAGTATCAAAACCTGCAATATCACCACGTGAATAACGACTAAAAGGACAAATAAATTCAACAATAACTTTAACTTTAGTATCGTTTTTAGCACCTTTTTGCGGTTGCTGTGTTTTTTTATCATCAGGTGGTAACGGTGGTAAATCTGGACTTTTTTCTTCAATATATTTCAATTCAATTGAATTTTGATTAACCACATCATTCACGCTAAAGCTAAATGTTTCTGCACCAACATTAGTTGTTGAAACAGTGCAGGTATATGTACCGTCGTCATTGCTTGTCAGTGCAGACAAAATACTTTTACTTTCAGAAATTAACGCAACTTTATATTCACTAGACAGATTTTTAATATCATTACCGTCTGAGTCCTTTAATTGAATTGTAATAACTGCTTGATCTGTCCCATTCGCTAAGATTTGCTCTTTGTTTATCGACAGTACAGATAATTGTGCATCAGCAATTAGATTTTTAGTTTTGCTCATAATATTCTCCTAAAAATAAAGCCATCAGTATCTTCGATGGCTTTATTATTGATGTTTTTAATTAGACAAATTATCTAAATTAAAATGCAACTTTTGACCCGAGTGATAATCCTTCAGGATGACGGAACCCGATATCATGTTCAGTAACAACACGAATTAATGATTGGTTACGTGCAAAAGCTGAAACTTGATTACCATTCGCGTCGATATATGTCGCTTCTCGTGAATAATCAATTGTCATATTGCCATCTTCACCGATGACAACATCATTGAAATCCGCAAAATAAATTTCGGTTTCATTTGATCCTGTACCTAAATTTGATGGAATGGCATTTGTGTGTTCGATCGGATATCCTTTCAAAATGCCTTGCGCCATTTCTGGATAGACTTTGTTGCCATTCCCATCACGTAGCCCAAACAGATACATCCACGTACGAGGCGACATAGCCCATCCGCATTTAATCATCAAGCTGTTTGATTCCATTAGTTTTAAAATCAATGAATCTAAATATTTATCAACTTCATTCAAATTCACAGCACCCGACCAATCAACATTACGTGAGTTATCCATTGCTGTGGCTTTAAACCCTTTCGGTGTATTGTTATTACCATCATCACGCAAAAAGGCTTTATCTTCACGTACTGCAATTGCTGACAGCACATCAGCTAATACCATTTGTTCAACATTGAAGCCTGCTCGACCAATTAATTGGTTAGACATCGGCACCAGCGCAATCATTGTTTTAGCCGTTAATTTAACATCATCAAATTTTGACTCTGTGGCTTTTGCATCACTACCTTCGCCAACATAGGAAGCTGTTGCGCCACCTGACATACGAGGCAAACTCAAATTACCATTTGGCAATGGAATTGAACGAGCCCCCAGTTTTCGAACTACAGTGCGATCACGTAAAAGCTCAATAACTTCACTATATAAATTTTGCGGAATTAATGCACCACCCGATGCCTGTGTAGTACTAATTGCCATTGAAACGCCTTTATCTCCGATTTCTGTTTCGGCAAATTTTGCAGCATCTTGAAGATTACCTTTACCTGCAGCAATAGACATTGCAATTCTGGCCAATCCAGCACCAGGATATTGTTTAAGATCTTGCTTAACAACAACTGCCGGAGCATTAACGGCACTAACTGGTTGTGCAATAGCTGCTTGCATTTTTTCTGCTTTTTCAAGTTGTTCTATTTGCGCTGTAATTTCATCAAATTCAGTACAAAGTTGAGTGAACTGAGCTGACTCATCACTCGTTAACCCAGCTTCTGACTTTTTTGCTAAAGCTTGCACTTTATCATTTACTTCTGAACGTTTTCTTCGTAATTCTAGAATTTTAGACATGTTTTCACCTTGATTTAGATATAAAAAAAGCGACCGAAGTCGCTTGATGAGAGTAAAAAATTATTAAATTCGTGATGCGTGATCAATTGCCTGTGCACGAATCTTAATGTTATTTTGAGCTTTTGCTTGTTGTTGATACTGTGATGCAATTAAATTAATTGCATTTTGAGGCGTTTGTAATTCATCCGCTAGTCCTGCGCTTATTGCTTCATTACCAAAATAACATCTTGCTTGTGTATTGATAATCGTTTGAACATCAACACCTCTATATTTAGCAACTGATTCAGTAAATAATTTATACATCCAGTCAAGCTGTGCGTTAAGAAATTCCATCGCATGATCGCTTAATGGCTCATGAATTGAACCTGCATTTTTATAATCACCTCGATAGAGTGTTGTAAATTTAACGCCAGCATTTTCTTCCAGCTTTGACATTTCCATATGCTCTAGAATTACACCAATTGATCCAACTCCTGATGTTTCACTGATAATAATTTTAGAACATGCCGAAGCAATGAAATAAGCAGCAGAAAAAGCGCAATAATTAACAATAGCCGTTATTGGTTTTATTTCTCTTGCTTGAAAAATAAAATCAGCCAGCTCTTTACAACCTGTTGCTGATCCACCTCCAGAATTTATATCAAGCACAATTTCCTTTATTGATGAATCATTCAGTGCTTGATTGATATCAGTACGTAATTTCTCATAGCTAACAAGCTCGGTACATGCGGCATTGATTGAGCCACGACGTGTAGTTAACAAACCATGAATGGGAATAACTTTAACTGGGCTAGCTGTGCTTGTCACAGCAGTTGCTTCAACATCATTTGTGCTTAAATTGATTTTATTCAATTCCAGATCTGATAATGTCAATGAACCACTTAGCATCCGCGGAACAACAACCGCTTTTACTGCGTTCAATGTTTGCGGTGTTGCATAATGAGGAACTCCAAAAACCTGATTAGCTAAATGAGGATAATTAATTAATTTCGGCATAGTATTGTCTCTATTTCTTTTATTTGAGATGGCGTTGCTTTTTTAATTCCTGTTAACATTGATGTATCAATCATATTCAATGGTGTTAAATAAGTATCGCCGCCAGATATTGGGGTTAGGTTTTCCATTCTTCGGATATCATTGACAGATAACCACCCCCATTGACGCCCAATTGCATACGATTCATATCGTGCCTTTTGATCGCCTCTAAGCAATCCCGACACGTTAAATTCAATATATAAATCTTTACGTTCTGACGGTAATAATAAATCACGCATCATTGCTGCCTCGTGACGTTTTAACCACGGCAATAAAGTATAAATAACAAACTGTAACCCTTGATGCTCAATATTGCTAAATGTGGCTTTGTCCAAGGACTGGATCATATGAGGAGGAACTTTATATAATCGGCAGACTTCAATTACTCCGTATTGGCGGCTTTCTAGTAGTTGTGCCTTTTCGTTATCCATAGCCAATTGTTTGTAAGTCATGCCCTCTTGTAGTAACGCTACTGAGAATGCATTGCGTATACCGCTATGCTTTTCTCTCCATTTATTTAAAATAGCATCGACTTTTTCTTGAGATTCAATTGGTTTGACATCACTAGGTCGTTCAATTACACCGCTCATTGTTGTACCGTTGGCAAACACCTGTGATGCATGCTGATCAACGGCAATACTCAAACCGATAACATCGGCATTAGTTTGTAGCGGTGAAACACCCACAAAACCATCAAACGAAAATGCTTTAACATGATGCATCATGTGCATGGGGACAATTTCGTTGTGATCTAAAAGATTATAATAAGGTAATCCGTCAGGACCTTTTAAAACCTGAACTTTTTTAGGATTTACAGGGATTAACTCTGTTACATAACCACTTCCGTCACGCTCTATTAATGAATAACTATTTCCATCAACGCCCAGATAGCCTTGCTTTTGTTCATTGAATTCAAAAATAGTGTCTTTTTTATTTGGCTGATTATGAATTAAATCATATAAAGGGTGATCTGTTGCTCGTTCTCGCTGTCCATTTTTACCACGACGATAGAGTTCACAGGGCAACTGTGCTACAGACTCGGCTAAAAGAGTAACACACGCTTGAACTGCGCTTTGTGAAAATGCTGTTTCACGATTTACCATCACCCCTGACGCGCTTGATTTTCCAGAAATAGAGCTAATCCAACGCCAAGCTCCACTCTGTTGAATTTTATGCCCTTTGAACATTGAGGGAGTAAACATTATTAACCTTCTTTATTTTCAATTTGTTGTGAGTTAGCAATCACCTTTGAAGCAAAATATGACCACATGATAAAAATACAACCTGCAGTAATAAAACCACATGCTGGCAATATCAGCCAAGCCCCGTAGGAGACTAAAGCACCGCCAAGAATACCAATTAAAAAAATAATTATGTTTAGCATAAGACATCCGTTTTTTCGTAAATAGAATCTTCATCATCTTGTTCAGATAGAATAATTCGACCAATAGCCATTATTAACGCTACCGCTCCATCAATTTTGTTTTCGTTTCGCTCTTTTATTGGTCGAACAATATCATCATTACCTGGTGCGTTTTTTCCAACAACGTTACTAATACACCACGTCAAAATGGGGTTACCATCGTGATGAAACCTACCCGACTGAATAGCAGCCTCCAATTCCTTCATTGGATCACTTAAATTAGTAAAGTTTTGAATAATTGTGACTGGGTTTAATCCCTCGTCAGCTAGATGATGCGATAAGTTTGTTGCCCCGTGCGGATCTATCGCTGAAACTGTGACAGGATTATCTTTGTTTGACTCAATAGCGTCATGTAATATTTCACGATAATCAATTTCGGCACCGTCAGTAACATCTAGATGCCCAGTATTAATCCATTTTTGAAAGCGTTCTGCTGTTTTTCTATCTTCGACATCAGCACCGTAAACAGTGTCATATGGCACCCAAAACTTTGGAGAAATACAATAATAATGGCGTTTACCATCAATAATTCGGTGAAATAGTCTGACTCCACTGTTCATATCTAATTTTCTGGCAAGATCATATCCGCGTATTACTGATTGCCCTTCAAATTGCTCTAATGATAAACTTTTATCTTCACAGCTTGCCCAACTGATCATATTAAAAAATGCTGATTTTGCTGAAACCCACACATTTAAATGTTTAGTCTTAAACGTATTTGCCAATCTTGCATTATTAATTGCTCGTTGTTGTTGGCTTAATAAAAAGTCACGATAAACAGAAATTCCTATATTGGGATTGGCCTTTTCAAGTGCGGATGGATCTGTCCAGTCATCGCCCTCATCAATCGTGTAAATAATGCCAAACAGTTCATCATTCGGGACTGTTGCATTTAGCATATCAATTACTTCTCGACGCTTGTCATAACAAGGACCTTCAATGTTATAACCTGCGGTTGTAATCGCCCACATCAACGGCTGTTTACGTGCACCCATACCGGTTAGCATTGTTGTGTAAAGTGAATCGGTATCATGTTCATGATATTCATCAACAATTGCACAACTCGGAGAAGCCCCGTCACCAGGATTACCAATCAACGGCTCAAAGCGTGCACCGTCTGCAATTCGGCTAAGATTAGATGCATTTACGGTTATACCAAAAGCTTCACAAAGAAGAGGGGTTCGTTTACACATTAATCTAGCAGGACGAAAAACTTCCCAAGCTTGTTTTTCAGTCGTGGCACCAGAATAAACTTCTGCACCAAATTCATTATCCGCCGAAAAGCAGTATAACCCCGTTCCTGCTGAAATTGCCGACTTCCCATTTTTACGCGGAATTTCAGTGTACACTTCACGAAATCGACGTAAATTTGTTTTTTTATGAACCCATCCGAATACACAACAAAATATAAATAATTGCCACGGCTCTAATGTGATCGGCATTCGTTTAAATGCCCATTCGCCTTTTGTATGCGGCAATAATTGAATAAATTTACATACTTTTTCCGCAAGATCTTTATTAAATTTATATTTAAATGACTTATTTTTTTCTTGTTCTAAATCATCTAAATGCCTTTGGCATGCGTCAATTACATATTTACACGCAATAATTTTTCCTTTAACAATATCTCTTGCATATTGATTTGCAGCATTAACATTTTTATATGATTTTTTGGCCATAACTATAAATTACTAAATGGGTTATTTGATTTTTCTTTAGTCGCTAAACCAATCAATCTTTGACGGCTACTAGGATCTAAACCCAGCAGTGCGCCAGTTGTGTTCATTTCAGATTCTTGTTCTTTTTTGGCAGTTAACTCAGGATTTTTTACTGGTCCACCAGTTGCGCCGATCACGGTATTACCCTGCCGAGCAATATTAATTACAGCTCTACGCCAAAATTCATATGCGACACACCAACGCTCAAGAATACTCAAATCGGTTACACACAATAGTCCTTCAGCACACAGCTCTTTTGCTGTTAGCTCCCACATTATAATAGCGAGGTGCAATTCAGCTTCTACAAACCATTCTGGAAGGGTAACACCTTTTATTGGTGTAAATGTGGGTTCATATTTATTGAGTTTACGTTTGCCCGGATTGTTCGTGAGCTTTTTAATTGCGACTGGTTTTGGCTTACGTCCTGACCGTCCGCTTGCTCCAGCCATAACATCTCCAATTTAAAGTTCATTTTTCGCGGTTGTAAAAATTTGCCTAGGGGGGCGGTACTCAGGAAGAAAAGCTACAGAGATTTGATCCCCCCTACCTAAGCCGTTCTCTTGCTGTTTTCTTGTCATGACAGTGCTTATTAATTGCACGCAGATTACTTAGATCATCTGTTCCGCCATGTGCTTTTGCAATGATGTGATCAACATGAGTAGCTTCTTTAACTAAGCCTAAACCCCTACATTCATCACACTGACAAATATATTTATCACGTTGCAAGACTTGCTTTCTTAGCTTATCCCAAGATGATCCATACCCTCGCTCATGTCTAGAGCGACCTTTTTGGTACCTAGCCCAACCGTTCTCAGTTGGTTTGTGACTTGTACAATAACCTGACGCATCAGTTGTAACCCTTGGGCAACCTTGTTTTCTACACGCTTTTGGTGTGCGAGCTGGCATATTAACTCCAAATTAGACAAACCAATTATGTTGAGAACAGTAACGTTTTCCTTGTGATGTTTTGTTCTTACATCCCTTCTTATTACAAACAGACCAATCCATTTGCCGTTTTATTTTATTCACCTTGATCATGTATAAATGTTTATCACAATAACCACTTGCTGAATACGCACAAACACAACAGCCTTTTGCCTTACATCTCACCTCAACACCTCAATCTCGACACCATTAGAGTTTGTTATAAAGACGCTTTCACCTTCATAAATAAACAAATATGAAAGCTCATCTTTTGCGCTTGTTGACATGCAAACCAAACCTATAATCTCGGATTTATCATTGATATAGC
Source organism: Gilliamella sp. BG3 (assembly GCF_046635605.1). Lineage (NCBI taxonomy): Bacteria > Pseudomonadati > Pseudomonadota > Gammaproteobacteria > Orbales > Orbaceae > Gilliamella > Gilliamella sp. BG3. The sequence continues at coordinate 48,946 of NZ_JBIDFE010000004.1, read as the reverse complement.
GAGGATGAATAAAAACAGTGCTATCGTCACGATAAACACCATTTTCGATTTCAGTAGCACCACCCGTCACAATCATGCTTTCCGGCCTGTCATAACCATTTTTCACAGCTTCATCAATAGCTGAATCAAACATCAGTTGACCAGGTCTAGCTATCACTACTGAATCACATTCGCTAATAATTGTGTTGTTATTTGTGTTTATCTTTACTGTTTGCATTATTTTCACCAATCACTTTTTCGTAAATAGTTATACATGAGTTAGCACGATTCCGCTCTTTTTCACCCCATGTTTTATATTCATTCATTAATTTAAGCGCATCTTTCCACTTAACAAGATTTTGCTCATTTATTGAAGGTTCAGGATTTTGTTTCGATATGTTATCTGGCAATGGAATGTAAGTCGGAGTTACATACTGAATTTTAGTTTGTTGAGAACAACCTACGGCGGACATCATCAGCAATATTACTATTGCCACACTCGTCACTTTTAAGTAATGCATCCATATCTTTCTGTAATACATCATATTCACCTTGTAACTGCTCGTTTAAGTTCATATAAAGATTTGTTTCTTGCACAACTGTTTCGATTGAACTTTTTGTCAGTTCGCGCTGATATTCCAACTTACCAACATACTCTTTCTCTCGCTTCAAATCTTCTTGAGCGTAACTCAACTGTATTTTTGCAATTTTGCCCTTTAAGCGTTCATAGTTATAAACCCAAAAACCATTACTTGAAATTAACGACACGATCAGAACAAAGATAGTTATTGCTATTTTTTTATTCATGATTACGCTCTATCAAATAACTCTTTTTCAGCTTGGCGACGTTGAGTCAAACCAAGGCTCGGTTTTTTAACGCCATTTACCCTGATTTTGTTCCACACCAAAAATTGATTAGATGCCCCTAAATAATCACCCGCATTTAATTTTCTTAATAATGTTGAACCAGTAAATGCAGTAATGCCGATATTGAAAACCAACAAAATTAGAGCATCAAATTGATTTTGATTAATCGGCACTTTAACTAATTTATTCACTGCATTTTCAAACTGAACTAAATCACCCGTTAGGAAAATTTCAGCTTGTCCGACTGTTATTTTATCGCCCTCTTTTACTCCTGAAGTATGACCCCAACCGATAGTCCAAACACCTGCTGAGCATTGGTATGCTATTAACCGTAATCCCTCAAACGACTTTAATTTAGATTTTCCATTAATGCTTGTTTTCATTCTTCCTCCGAAAATTAAATATCCTTGGCCATGTTGCATTTTTAAATGCGCCAACAACATTACCGTTGTGTGCCAACAAAACAGCCAGAATAAAACTTCTACCTAATATTTCCGTAAGATCAATTATTTTAGGTTGACCTATAAATACCAGAATAGGATCGGAAATCATTGCAAGCATTAATGAATAAGCCAAAAGAGATGGAAAGAATCTAAACTTTGACTTACCACGTCTATAGCAAAACAACACGCCTGCAGATGATAAACTCAATAAAACCACAATCCATTTAAGGAAGGGTTGTACCGAGTTCATATCGAAGTTAAATAAACTAGCTAATAGATACATTAATCATCCCTCCTAGTATTGGAGAGCCATTTTATAATTGAACTAAAAATAGATTTTTCGACATCTTTATTCTCTAAAAAATACACCAGCACTTTTACAATAAATGCGGAGGACAACAACGCACCTAATGACTGATCAACAGTTAACTGAACAAATGGGACCAATGCAGCTATAATTTTCCCAACGGCATTAGATGTCGTGATACCAAGAAAAAATGACAAAATAAAATACAACCACCGCCGACTCAAACTAATATTATGACTAGATGTCATATATAGTGTTGCGCCGGCAAATGAACTAATTATTACTGGATATGCGTCAGATCCAGACACAACACCAATAGCGCACATTACCGCTAAAAATGCTGATGTAGTGGCTGGCTCTTGCATGTTTTTACCCTTTTAACTTAAATAGTTGTTTTCTTTAATTTCTGAAACTGTTTTCAAAAACGTTTCTTCTTCAAACTCAACCCCAAGTCCAAAGCGACCTAATTTTCTAGCTGCTTTTAATGTTGAACCTGAGCCCATAAAAAAATCAGCGACCAAATCGCCATCTTTAGAACTTGCACTTATTATCTGCTCTAACATCATTGATGGTTTTTCACATGGATGCTTACCTCGATAATAAGCGACTGGCTTATGTGTCCAAACGTCCGTATAAGGAACATGCTTTGTCACATTAAATGGGCGTCGTAAGTGTTCGTATTCTTTTTTTAATTCATCATACTGCTTAAATAGAAATTCATAATCATGGCTTAATACAGAATATTCACTTGATAAAACGTTACAATTTTCATGCAGCTGACCTTTTTGTATTTTTTCTTTTGCTATTTGATTAAATAACTCTTGTAGGGCTTTATACTGTTTTTCATTCGGTAACTGCCATTGACTATAGCTGAACCAGTGCGAACACATTTGTCTGCCTGTTGCCCGATTAATATCTGATGCGGAAACACCAAGTTCATCACGCGCATTCCTAAAATACTCAATTAGTGGAGCAAATATAGTCTGTCGCAAATTCTCACACTTTGACGCGTAACCAACTTGCCCTTTAAATTTACCTTCTGCATTATAATGCTCTGCAAAAATAATACGCTCACTAGATGTACAATATGTTCGTAATGATTCTTTATGTTGCCGTAACCATGTGCCATTAGGCTTTGCCCAAACAATGTGATTTAAAACATTAAACCTTTGTTTGATTAATATTTCAGTTTCAGCACATAAGTGGGGACCACAGAACACATATAAAGAACCCGCTGGCTTTAAAACTCGCCAGAATTCAGCAAAGATATCATCTAGCCAAGCTAAATAATCATCCGCAGTTTTCCATTGTTTATCCCAACTATTTGATTTAACTTTATAGTACGGAGGGTCAGTTAAAATGAGATCTATATGATTATCAGGCAATGATTTAAGTACATTCAGACAATCATCATGAATCAATGTTAAGTTATCTATTTGAATTTGATCGCTTTTTTTACTGGTCATTTTTACAGTAGTCCTGTAGAATATGCCCGCTGATCAGCTGGGGCTTGGTTGATACTCATGACCATGACGCGTGGGTATTGATGACTGCTACATGCAGCAACATGTATCAGTCCCCCATCACATAAAGAAAGGCGGCGAGTTGCAGCGATATAAACACTGTGGAGCTAATGTGGAGTAATAGCGTTTATATCTCTCGCCATAATTTCTGTGCAATAAAAAACCCCAACTGAATAAGTCGGGGTTTAATTTAAATGCGAAAACCGCAATTTAGGCACATTATATGTCGAGACATCGCGACACGTCAAGCCTCAAATATAAAAATTTATAATATGACATCATTCATTGCGTCATCGATTTTAGCTAACACGTAGATTTCCGCTATTTTTAGCTTATCCCCAACAAAATCGTTGCTTTTGTGAATATTTTTTGCGAGTTGTCTGCATGACTGTTTATGAATATAAACAGATTTTAAAATTGAATATGAAATCGGATCTATTTTCGATAATTTAAGCGCTGCATTATCAACGAGCTGAGCTTCAGCTTCACTTAGTAATGGTCGAGAATCAAAGCCATTATTATTGTTAAGTATTGATGGGGATTTATAAGGGTATTCTAAACCCGTTCTTATACTACGTCTAACATTAGCCCATGCGACAAGGACTTGTTTAATATCTCTCTTCATATACTCTCCGTAAAATTATAGAGAGGACTTTCACAAAAACAGTCTGCACTCTGTTTATTGCTCAAACTCCACAATAATGTCATTTTACCATCTAGATACATAGACGTAAAGAAGTCCAAAATTATTTATCAATAAAATTTAAAAAGTTATTGTTACGTGATTACTTTCATCCCAAAAACACGATCCAAAAATTGAATTAACAATAATATTTGTGAACCGTGCTTTTGTTCCCACTCTTCGGCGTTCTTATGCAACTCGTTGTGATGAATTCTGCAGAGTGGCAATGTAAAGATATCATGAGCCTTTCCTCCCATCTTGCCTTGTCCATAACCGATTATATGGTGAGGATCATCAGCTTGTTTACCACAGCAAACACATGGCTGAGCTTTTACCCATTGAGTATATTTCGCTGATTCCCACCGCTTCATTTTTGGTCTAAGCATAAACGATTCTGGCGACTCAGGATCTACAGCTATTTTCTTAACTGGTTTAGATAGTGCTTGTAGGTGTTGGTATGTGTTATTTATTTCATTTTGTAATCTAGGCTCTGAACGGTCATCACTAGCAACTAATTCAGATTCTTTATAAACAGATTTTATTTCTTCAATTGTCCTATTATGTAGTAATCTGGCCATGTTCTCAGGTATGAGTTCATGCAGTTTGTTGATTACGGACCACCAAGCCAGTTCTTGAATTGATAACCGATGGTTACTATCATGCTTTAACTGGTTTATAATGCATTCAATTAGAAATTGTTTTAAGTTGCGCTTTGCTAGCATTTTCACCTTATCATCAATAACTAAATCTTTATTGTGATGCCAGCACACACGAATAGCTGAATTGCCAACTTTTTCATTCACTAATTCATGATGACAATACTCGCCATCTTCTAACTGGCATTTATATCGTTGATTTAACCAATAATCAAAGTTATATAGATTTTTTAGTTTATCAACTACTGTGTCATGTAATATAAATGGATCGATATATTTATTATTTAATAACGGTTGTTCATCTTGAATAATACCCGATTTAATACCCGCGTGTTCCTCACCGCTTTGAGAAATAATAATACGATTACCTGTGCACAGTTTTTTTAGTAACTCTGCACCAGGTTTAAGAATGACTAGCCCAAGTTCTGGTTGGCAATATGGAGTAAGTATTGCTTTCATTAGTTAACCATTAATTCTGATGCATAACGGCTAGCTATCCACGAAATTCCCTTTGCAGTTATTCGAGTCTGTGAGTATGCATGTCCATTTTCGGCGGAACCAGTTTTAACAGTAAAATAGGGTTTTATGCTAGGGCGAGAATAAGGCAACAAATTACCTGATAACCGATACAAAAACCTATCTCTGATCAATGCATCTATCAAAGCTCTTTCTGACATTTTGAGAATCTTTGCTGTTTCTCGCAGAGATTTAGAATTGCGACTTGTTACATAATTATCAACAAAAGCGACTTTAGGAGCGTCCTCTTGTATCTTACTTTCCAATTTTAAATTTTTTTCACATTCATCAGCATATGCTCGCAATGCTTCTGGTAAAGTTTTTGGTAATTGAAATACACTGTCTTCTAGTTCATGTAATCTCTTAATTACTTTCATTCTTAACGAAGAACTATACCCAGTGAGTAAACACTCGATATATTTACGACCTAGCCAAACGTTAGAAACATACTCTCTGCTATCATATTCAAACGTAACATTTTGTTTTATTTCATCATCCAAATTTGGATCATCTTTTAATAGGTCGTTTAGCATGCTGTTTATATCTCTAATCACATGTGCATGTAACTTACCTGTTAAGTTAGCTATTTCACGGCTAGACATGGTTAACTGATTGCATGACGGCATTGTTGATGTGGCATTGCTTACCACCATAGAAGATTGTCTATACATTTTAATACTCCACTTGTTTTCAATACACGCTTAACATCTGCATTGTTAAGCACCTTTTCGCAATATGTCAGTCTGCACTCTGACACTGTTAATATATACATTATATAAAATTATAAAGAAAATAAAAGATGTAAGATGGTATGTTTACTGTTTTTATTGGCTGATAAACTTGAAGAGATAACAAATTACGATATATTAAGCAGATTAGAATACATAAATTTAAATATGATAAATAATTGATTTTGTGAATTTGAAAAAATAAAAACCCAGTAAATCGGGTTTTTATTTATTTTTTATGCAGCTTTTTCACAAATGCTTATTAAAACCATTCCTTTATTATCGTTAAGCCAGTCAGATTCAATTCTTTTTATTTGACTATCATCAACCCAAACCCCTGCTGTTGTAAGTGAATCGAACAAAGCCTTAAAATAATTATCCATATCACGCCTAATATTATTAGGCGGATAAAATTCAACTTTGACAGCGACATTATCTGTAATTGGTTTAGGCTTCTTTTTTAATTGCTCATAGACTGCTGCAATAACCGCAGTTTTATATTTTCGACCTTTAACACTTAGTAGCGTTCTGCCATTCAAGTTGCGCCAGTAAGTATTCATTGATGGAGGGAATGGTAATGTTAATTCAATCATTTGGAACCAACTTCATTTTTTCAATATTAAGTATTTCTGCGACTTGATTGTACGTTTCAATAAAATCATTAATTTCTTCATTCCAGCGACCACAATAAATATGTTCACCTTTATTTATTTTATAATTAACAATAATTTCATTTTGAGCACATAGCAATTCATTTAATAAATCACATGAAACAGTTACTGTAGCTTGTTTAGTCATCATGCTGCTTTGAGTCGCTTTTAATATCCAACCTTGAAATGCTGACTCCATGTTTTTTCTTAAATATCCGCCCTTTCGGTCCTTTCTTAAATGAATATCAGGACACCCTTTTTTACGCATTGTTTTTTCAAACTCCAAGCGTTCTAAATTAATATTTATCATTATTTGACCCTACATTCATATACAACATTACCAACATAAAAAGCATTAAGCTTTTGGCATTCTGTTGATATTTCACTATGTGCAACACCATATCCGATAAAGAAAATAGAAATAAAAGTTAGTGCTAATGCAAATGCTTTCATTTTTTACACTCCACCCCAATACCTTTTAAAATATGAGCTATAACGTTAACCGTCCAACCATTTCCAAGACATTTATAACGCTGTGAATTGCTAATGCCTGCTGTGTAATTATCCGGTAGAGTTTGCAGGCGTTCGCACTCTATTGGTGTTAGCTTTCTAATGTAGCCGTCTATTAAAATGCCGTGCTTATCTTGCGAGGTTAGTGTATAGAATTTTTTACCTTCGCTGAATCGTTGACCGTTTTGTCTCTTTTCGATTCTATCGGGAGTTATACAACCAAATAGGTATTGCCCCATTTTTGCCGCTCCGCCTCCGGCATCACCGCACAACGTTACTGCCTTACCATGTATGCTATAAACACGATTTGCCTGGCTGTCTGTGCGAAAATAACCAATCTTTCCTTTAATAACCTCTTTATCCAAAATTTGTAACGTTTTATCAAAAGGGACAATATAAGGCTGCAAACAATAAACTAACTGACCTTGGTTTTTATAAAAATATTCTCTATCCGTGGTTCTACCGATACTCGATGTTATGCAGTTACTTTTTTCTTTATCAACAGCAAACATTAAATGATTATTATGTTCCCAAGAATTACTTGTTAAAGCTGGGCTTTTGTTGGCATAAACGCCCCCTTTATTTTTTCCTCGAGGTTTTTGGCGTATTCCAATAACTGAATCAAATGGTATTGCGATTTTTGGCCCTTCCCCTTTATTGGTTGTTAAAGTTAGGCTTTTTGTGGCTGTCACAGGTGTAACCATCCCGTTCATGCCTTTGCCACTAGGATTGCAATTAAATTTAGGTAATTCACTACAACCTGTAATAACAATATTTTCATGAATAATATCTTTTAATAGAATACCGTTATCATCAGGTTGCTCTACATGCCAGTTGCACCAATACAATCTTTTACGGTTTTGCGCCGACACCAATGCACTGTTAATCATTATCGGTTCAACGCCGACAACTGATGTTATTACTCTTTCGTAGTCTTTTTTCATTCTGACGTTCTCGAGTAAAAATTTAACAGAGGGATTAACTGATTGGACATGCGATAGTATTTCGGCAAATCTAAAAAATAACGCTGAGCGTTTATCATCAAACGCTAATTGTTTGCCTGCGAATGAAAACCCTTGGCATGGAGAACCTGCTAAGATCAAATCAATGCCTGACCAATCAATATCCCAATTTTCCCAGTTATTGATATCGCCAAGTCTGACAATATCGGGATAATTGTTTTGACTAACTTGTATTGCGTATTTGTCAATTTCGCTAGCGTAGTATTTTGTTACATTAATATTTGCACGTTCGAGCGCAACACGACCGCAACTGATGCCGTCGAATAAAGATAAAACAATCACGGCATAGCCTCCATTCTATTTACCAAAAACCGAGCAGCATTATTGATTTGCTCTGGCGATAGCCGATCAATAATCATTTTGTTAATGCTTTGTTTAACTTTTGTTTGATGTTCAATTGTTAAATTTGTTGCATACTCAATTGAATTAAATATCTGATCAACCTCTTTTGGCCAGACAGCGCTCACAGTAGGATCTGGCAATGCTTCTTTAATTTTTTCGTATGTTGCATAAATTTCACTTCTATCAACAAATGAAACACGGCAATCACCAAACGCCTTGGGATTGAATACCGCAAATAATGAACCACGATTATTACCGTGAATTTTTTGTTTATTGTCAGATCTGACAAATGAAATACGACCATTAACAATAAAATAAATTTCACTAGCTAATTTTCGTAATTCGTTAAACCATTCAACAGATGTATCAACGGGTAACAACATCACGGTACCAACACCATGATCTGCGGCTTCACGTGCCTTTTTGACCCATGGCAATATACGAGAGTAAGGTGGATTGCAGAAAGCAAAACCGCTTTTTAAGTGTGACCATCCATTTAGTAACGAATCATATGTCTCAGTTAAATAATTCAAATGCAAATGATTGTGATCACTAGCAGCTACATCACAAACAAAACTAAAGCGAGCATTTAAAAATTCATATAACTCAATCGGCGTTTGCCATAGATCTTTTATATCTGAATCAGTTTTGCTTTTTGAATGTTTATAATCAACTTTAGCCATTTTCTGCTATACTCCTTTTTGCTTTCTCTCTCGCCCTTTCTCTCATCGCGTTGACTGCATCAGAATTGCAATAATATACGCCGTAGCCTGACTTTTTTTCTTCTAGTTGGACACGAATTTCAGGTATTACTTCACCATTCATCAATTTCTTGGCCCACCTGTTAATTAGCATTTCTGCACGCTTTTCAACCTCAAACTCAGATTGGTTGTATTGGCGCATGTGTTTTCTAAGGTCGGTAACAATCCAGTACATAACTGGATGAGACCAAGGGAATTGCTCTGCTGTTTGACATGAAAAACCAATCTCAGCACTATACTTGTTGAACTCTCGCATAACTTGAGCAACTGTTGGTAACCCCATATCTGATGCCTCGCCCTCTTTGCACCATGATATAAATTGACCAGGCGATGGGACAAATGGTGTGTTTTGTTGGCGTGCTTTCTTCATACCAATTTCAAACTGACGTAACGTTGTTATGCCATTTTCAGCAAATGACAATAACCATTGTTTTTTAAACGTATCCAGATCTGATTGTGTTTTAATAACAGCAGTTATCGCAGGAAATACCGCTTTTAACGCAATGAATATTTGATTGAATTGTTTTTCAATTTCATTAATAACATAAGTTTTGCGATCAACAGGCTGAGCTTTAACTGCTAAACCATTACCATTGTCATAAATTTCGGCTAACGATTTCATACCGTTCCTCCTGCCCAGCCTGTACTGTGCCAATCAATTTCTGATGATGTTGGTTTATTGTTTGTTGTAGAATGGAATCTATCCCAGTGCTTACGTAGTTTTGCTGGGCTTAAAATATTTTTATTCCAAAAATCATCTTGATACGCTATTTTGAAACGGCGACAAATTTCATGATGTGGATTACTAAACTTATCGCATAGCACTTGTGTTCTTAGTAATCGAATATCATTAGCCCACTCGAACCAATTCGGTACCTGTGCGGTTGGATTTACATCCTGAATTTTTTTATAAATATAATCGGCAGCTTTTAAATCGTCCTCGGTACCCCATTTTTTACCACCAGGTGTATAGATAAACGCATCAGGATATTTGGATAAAAATTTATTTAATTTTTCTTCGTCTTGTGAATTTGAAAAATTTCGAGACAAAGAAATTAGGATCTGTATGTTAGTAATAGGATCTGTTATAGATTCGGGAATTTTACCGAATCCATGGTTTCGGGAATTTTCCCGTTTCGATTCGGTAATTTTACCGAATGAGTGCGGTAACGGTTCCCCCTCTGATTCGGGAACTTTACCGAATCGGACTTCTTCAGGAAACAATAATTTAACCAGCTCATTTTCATTAAACCTATAATGAGTTGTTGGCGTTCCGTATGCTTTCTTTTTACACGTTTCTAAACTATTACCGAGTAATAACTTTAACTTCTTGATCGAATATCTAACTTGGTCAACCGTCAAACCAAGCTCATCTCCCAACTCTTCATTTTTTTTCCAAAACCAACCATCATCACGCATTCCTAACCCTGATAAAAAAACAAGTTGAGCAAGAACGGCAGCAAGATTGTAATCGCCTTTGCAAAATATAATGTAAGGGCGTGGAATACTAATATTATTCCGTTGCCCGCTCATTTGAGAAACAACATCAAATAATCGGCTCATACATAAAACCTTTTGAAATATTCCCACAATTCTTCGGCAATTTTGTGGCTGACAGGTGTCCAGATGTGATTTATCATAGCTTCATATTCAAAGCCTGATTGTGAAAACTTACAACGCAATTGCGTTACAGTACAATTTAGTGTTAAACTATTCATGCGACTAATACTCCACAAGTGTTTTTTCGCAACCGACCGATAGCCTTCTGCAAAATTGCTATCGGTCACCCTTTCCAAAAATCATCTCAGTTATAACGATAATTTCACTCAATCTACATTGAATTGCATACGACGTAGCTTTTAATGACTTTTTCTCTTTTTTATCTAATATTCCATCTGCAGTAAATTCATTATGTTGCCGACAAAATTGACCCAGTTCTGCAATAAGATTATTAAATTTATTTAGTAACTCATCGTTATCAAATTCATTAAATTCAGGTAACTTAACAAAAACACCGCCTCGATATTTTGCAATTGCCTCTGTAATAACATTAGAATTGGCTTCTGCTTCCATTTCTAATATCATTCCCAGCGGTACCATTTGCCCGTTTAATTGACGCACTCGATTGCGCAATGCATTCTCTGTACCTGATGTTGGATCTAGACGTTTTGCCATTTCAGGGTACTTACCGTCAAATGATGTGATTAACTGATGAATAGCATCGGTTATCTCTTTCGGTGTTGGGTAATTTCTATTGTCCACATTTGCCTCTTATTCTTTGTGGTTGTTTTAATGTTTATTTCGATATAATTTTGTATCAACTTTTAATGCTCCATTAGTTATTTCCTGTATCCGATAAGCATTTTTTTCGGGAATAATGTCTCCCCATTGAGAGATAGCCCCTTTTGATATACCTAAACTTTTAGCTAATGGAGTTACACCATTAAAATAATTTAAAACAATATTTTTGAACATTTACGCCCCCTTTTTTGTTTAGTTTTCTAAATATTATATGTTTATTTATCTAAAGTCAACAGGTGTTAAGATAACTAAACTATTTATTAATAGGTGTCTTTATGAATACAATTGGATCTAGAATAAAACAAAAACGAACAGAACTGGGCTTAACCCAACGCGAACTAGCTAAATCAATAAAAGGGGCAAACCATTCTTCTGTTTCGCAATGGGAGTCAGATATATCTACACCCAGTTCTAAAAATTTATTTGATCTGTCAATTGCTCTTAATTGTGATTTTGCGTGGTTATTAAAGGGAAACTTTGAATCTAATATAGTCCCAGTAGAATTACATTCATACAAAGTACCATTAATTAGTTACGTCCAAGCTGGAGCGTGGACAGAGTCTTGTGAACTAAGAGACTCAACAGGATTTGAATATATAATAACCTCTTTAGATCTATCAAAAAAAGCATTTGCACTTAAAATAAAAGGGGATTCAATGGAGCCCGAGTTTAAAGAAGGTGATTTAATAATCGTAGATCCTGAAGTACGTCCATATCCTGGTGAATTTGTTGTCGCAATGAACGGCGAATCAGAAGCAACCTTTAAAAAATATCGTGAATTAGGTTATGACAAGCATAATAGGATGCAGTTTGAATTAATACCATTAAACCCAGATTATAGCCCCATGAGCACATTAAACCAGCAAATACGTATAATAGGTACAATGGTTGAACATAGAATATTTAGGAAAAGACGAGTATGAAATATAAATGTATATCATTAATTTTATTGTTGAGCTATATGAGCAATATGGCTTATGCGGACTGGGAAGTAAAAAAAGAAGGTCAAACAGAAATAACAGCGAGTATTCATGCAGAAAGAAGCTCTGAAAAAAACACTTCAATGTCGATCGGTTGCACAGATCTTTTTAGTGTAAATGATAATGGGGATTTAAGATTTTTCATTTACACAGAAGACCCTAACTTCAAAAATGCAGGTGAGGTAGAGGTTTTAATTGAGGATCTTAATAAAAACACCATTAGAAAAAAAATGTTTTCTAATGGTGAGTATATAGAACTAGAACAAGGTAGTCTCGATGTTACAGAAGTGTTTAACTTCATGAAACATAAGAAACGTATCATTGTTACAATGAAACCATTAACAAAAAATACCAAAGCGGAATTTATTGCATTTTTTGATCTTGATAACTACGATAATATCGTTACAGATGTAGAAAAAACGTGCAAAATAAAATAACACTAAAATAGTGACCTGATAAGGTCACTTTCTCCTACCATAACGTTTACCTTTCTAAAATTATTTTATTATTCTATAAAAATAATATTGACTTTTTTGTTTAGTTATCTAAAATTGGATGCAGTTAATTTTACATAGCTCTTTAAAAATCAAAACATCTAATTAATTATTCTTGTTTTCAGTTCGTCGTATTTAAACCCCGTTTCTGATTCCATGAATTCTATTGCTGAAATTGGATAACCGCATAAAGCGCATGAAATGCTTTTCACAAAAACCGCTTCATCATTTGGATTTAGCTTAGGTTCATGTTCGAAAAGATATTCTTGGCTTTGGCATATAACACAACTGTGTTTTATTGTTTTAATCTCGTCCATAGTTTTAGATCAGTTAATTAGAGTTATTCATTATAATAAAATACTGAATTTATATACAGTGTTTTTTAATGAATTGTTTTGATAGTTCTTTAAAAATCAGGAACAGTATTAACTAAGTGTATTTTATATTTGGGGTTAATTTTTGATAAAGCTTTTGTAGTCTTTCTCTTCGGGAAGATCGCCAGCAAACCATGCAACTAATTTTTGAAGTCTAGATAAAGAAACGACACTATCACATTCAACATCTGCCCTTAAAACAATAGTAGCCCTTTGCATAGCAGCGAATTCGATTGCTTTCAAATGATGTATATCATTTTTTTCTACATCTTGAATTTGTTTTGTCAATTCTAAATCACAATTAATATGAGATTCATCTCTAATCAATCGAAGAAAAGCTTTACACTGAGAGTCAGCTCTAGCTGATGATTCAGAGAACTGAAATACTTGTTTAAGTGCCATTGATAATGCAATTATCAAACCATACCACATAGAGTTTTTAACATCAGCAAAAACAGCACCACCTAAGAATACAACAATAAAAGACAAAAAACGATCAACTCGTCCTAATAGGAGTGAAGTCATTTTATTGCTGTAATAGTTATAGTGAATATCGAAAATTAAAGTATCTCGACATGATAATTCTTGTGTTTGGTCAGTTTCAGACATAATACTCCCCTTTATCTTAAATTATTAAATCTAAGATTGGCGTGACAACTAATCTTACCACGATAGCTGTGAGTGGTAAAACAACCAGCATTACTTATTTTTTGTATTGTCTTGTTTTGGTGTTGGTCGTTTTTTAGGAGGAACACCTCCGTTGAATTTTGGTTTATTCACGTTTATCTCTACTTTTTAGGTGTTGGTATAGGTGTTGGCCTTTTTTTAGGGGGAACACTATATTTGTATTTATCCTCATCACTCATAACAATTTACCTTATTTATTAGGATTTGGTTGTGGACGTGGTTTTGGTGGAGCGCCTTTTTCTTCCTGATTAGGCTCATAAACTGGCTGAAGCTTTTTAGGTCTTGCTTTCATGGTCGCATGTAATATTGCTATATTTTGTTCTTCATTTGACATTAGTCTTATCCTTATTGTTGTGGTGTATAAATTATACATAAATAACATTATTTTATAAATAAATTCCTTACTGTTGTGGTGACAAAAAGGACACTTGAGCCTAACAAGTATAAAGATAGGCACACTTAGTTAATGCAATTCCTGATTACAGAATGATTAGTGGAGTAAATCGTACGCTCTTGGAGTGCAGACCAGAGCGTTTTTATTAATAACAAACATGTGAGTCCTGTGCAGAGGGCTCACGAACAAAATTATTTACAACATTTGTGGAGAATGAAAATGACAGATAAAACATTAAAAGACTTGTTACTAGAAGGTGTTGACCGTTTTAACAATAGTGATAAACCTGCCTCAATAATTGATGAAGCACTTGAAGAATTATTTAAAAATACAATTGAATCTGCATTTGGCCGGTATAGCGATTTTGGGCTAGCTGTAAAAGAAGCGTTCAAAGAAGCATTACCTGCTAATATTCAAGATGTTATTTCTCTACCTAAATATAACCAATTAATTGTCAACTCGCTTCAACGACAATGGATTTCATCGAATGTTGAGCAAAATTTTGTGGATAAAGCGACAAAAATGCTTAATAACATTATTAATGAATACCCTATTCCTGAATATATTTATCTTTCTGATTTACTGGAGGCTTTTGTTGAAGAATATGCAGAAGAAGCCATGGAGAAGGGATGGGATCGACCAGACGTCAGAACTAATGAAAGCAGTTGTTATTATATGCATATCTATTTTGATAAGATACCTAAAAATGAGAGTTATTCATCATACATGGATGGAAGTGAGTACGAATTGGACAACAATCTCGCTTGTCGCCGTTTAGACGAAAAAATAAAAGGTAAATGCGGCGAATATGATGATGAATGTTACGCTTATGAAGTTTATTCAGCAAAAATTGATGGCGAATGTATTGGAAAATTGATTCAACCCACAAACACAAAATATCAAAACTTAATTATTGCTCTTTATTACGGACAATCCAAACTTGTATTTGACTGTGACATGATAGACGACTTTGTTTACCCGAACCATTGCGATTAATTAAACATCTTAGTGCAGAAAGATAAAATAAAATGTGGAGTATTAAATATGTTTTTCAAAAACCTAATTATTTATCAATTCGATAAAAATAACAGCGGCATAGAACGTTTAGACAACGACATGTTAAAAAACATGGCATTCACACCCTGCGGACCAACAGATTCAATTAAAAAAGGTTTTGTTTCGCCAATTGATGACGATGACGTATTAAAATTACAGGTCCAAGGGCACTCGTTATTAAAGTTACGCATTGAAAGCAAGCTGTTACCATCATCTGTTATCAAGAAAAAAACATCTGAACGAATTGAAAAACTCGAACAAAAACTAGGTCGTAGCGTTACTAAGAGTGAAAGACTTCGTGCAAAAGATGATGTTATTGTTGACTTATTACCTGTTGCTTTCACAAAAGATCAATACGTCTATGTTTGGATTAATGATAAAGATAAATTTATAGCGGTAGAAACAGCCAGCTTTAAAAAAGCCGAGGACGTTCTTGCCTTGATAAGAAAAGAATTAGGCGCATTAGCACTCAAACCACTTTCTGTTGAAAATAATATATCATTCACGTTAAAAGAATGGGTATGTAATGACAGCACTCCACCTAACTTTTTTGTACTCAATGATGCAATGTTAGCCGACCCATTAGAAGGTAATGGGAAAATAAAGCTTATTGACGAAAACCTCACTGCAGAAGAAGTCAAAAGTTATCTAAATGGCGGGCGTGAAATTAAATCGCTATCGTTCTCATATAAACAGCAAACAGTTTTTACAGTAAATACTGAGCTCGTTTTTTCCAAAATTAGCTATTCATCTGAAATGTTAGATGAAAATAGCGATATCTCACTAGATGATAAAGCAAAACGAATAGAAGCTGATTTCTTTTTAGTTGCTAATGAACTAGCTAATTTAATCAACGATTTTACTAAAGCGGTGCAATAACGCAGTGGGGCGTCTGGTATATGCGTTGATAATTAGTGTTAGCAGTGATCTGTCCCTTATGCGGTTAGCCCACTAATTTGAAATATACAAGTCTAAAACCATTTCCAGACGGTACGCCGTTGGCGACAGAGTGGCAATTACTTAATACAACAAGGAGTAATTATGTCAGAAAAAATAACGTTTGTTGTGTATGCACGGATTGGACCGTCAAGAAATGAAGAAAAAATCGAAATTGATAAAGCTGAATATATATTGAGGATTAGATTATGAAATATTTTACGTATGACCACAACGGCGATGGTTTTGAATATCACAACACAGAAGAAGAAGCAAAAAGCTATGCTGAACAATGCTTGGATTTTTATTTGCAAAACGATAATCATGATTTCGTTGATATTTGTTGGGGTGAGATAAAAGAGTCTGTGTATTCAAATGATGCAGTGCTTGAGTTAAAAGAGGTTAAATAATATGCAATGGATAGACAACAATTTAATAGATGATAAAAACAAGTTTTTAGTTGGTTTTGAACGTGGTGGTGACTGCTGTGACTGGGCTGAAAAAACGGAGTAAATTATGATTACAGATGAAGAGTGGAAAAAGCTAAAAGTTGGGGATGTTATTTGGTATGCAGATCAACACGCGTTAAAACCAGAAAAACTAATAATTACAAAAATAACAGAAAATCTTGTTTATTTTAACAAAACAAGATTTGATAAGAAGGATTATTTATTGCATTCAAGTTTAAACGACGCAACGCAAGCTGTAAATTTTAGATTAGAAAAACGAATTGAAAAAATACAGCATCAAATTGATGAAAATTTAAAACAACTGGAGCAAGAATGAGCGTGATTATGCCAACTAATAAACAGGTTAGAGTAGACCAAATACGCTTAGTTTGTTCAATTATGAAAGAAATAGATGAACAAAACAATGGTTGTTTTATCACATATGAGCAGATGAACACAATCATAAAAGCAGCAAATATTATATGCGATGAATTTAATAATAAGGATTCTAAAAAAGAATAATTTTTCAAAAATTTTTAAATTACAAATAACGAGTGCAGACGTTATTAATTAAATGTGGAGTATTATATGTTTTCCAAACTGACAGTTCTAACTGGCGATTGCTTAGAGTCATTAAAAAAAATAGATGATAAAACAATTAATTGTTGTGTTACCTCTCCCCCATATTATGGATTACGTGATTACTCAATTGATGGTCAAATTGGTTTAGAAACGGACCCTTATGAATACATAAATAAACTGGTTGCTATTTTTAAAGAGGTGAAGCGAGTCTTGCGAGATGATGGTGTTTTATGGATTAACATCGGTGATACTTATGCAGGAAGTGGTAAAGGAATCTGGAATAATAAAGAAGCGCAAAAAGAATGTTATATACCTGATCCTCAAGGAGCTCAATCAAAAATACCAAAAACATGGCCACAGCACGGTATAAAAGCAAAAGATTTAATCGGGATCCCATGGATGTTGGCTTTCGCTCTACGTGCTGATGGGTGGTATTTGCGACAAGATATTATTTGGAATAAACCAAATGCAATGCCATCTAGCGTTAGAGACAGATGCACAACTTCGCATGAATATCTATTTTTATTAAGTAAATCAAAAAACTATTATTTTAATAATGAAATTTTACTAGAACCATCTGTCAAACAAATTCAGCCAAACGCGAATGTTAGTCGCACACGAGATAAATGCAGGATTAAAAATGGTATTTGTTTAAGAAATCGTCGTTCGGTATGGTCGATAAATACTCGCCCTTATAAAGATGCACACTTTGCTGTATTTCCACCAGAATTAGTTGAACCATGTATTCTAAGTGGCAGTCCTGATGATGGCGTTATTCTTGATCCTTTCGGAGGATCAGGAACAACCGCAGGAGTTGCAATCGCTAATAATAGAATAGCAATTTTATGTGAATTGAATCCTAAATATGTGCAACTAGTACATAAACGTATTGATTCGATAATGAAAGCCCGAACGAGTGCAGGCGTTCTATAAATTTAAACCGTGGAGTATTAATATGACTTGGATTACAACACATTCAGGGTTACATTTTGATTATCAAAACCCTACAGCCAATGCAATCTGTATTGAAGATATCGCAAAAGGCTTATCTCATGAATGCCGTTACACTGGCCAGCTTGATAGATTTTATTCTGTAGCTCAACATTCTGTTGAATGTAGTTACGTTGTTGCCGATAAATTTAAATTAGAAGCATTGTTACATGATGCTGTTGAAGCGTACTGCAAAGACATCCCGTCACCACTAAAAAAATTATTACCTGATTACCGCCTAGTTGAAGACAAGGTTGATCAAGTTATCAGGCAAAAATTTAATTTGCCATTAACTATTTCTCCTGAAGTTAAACAAGCTGACCTTATTTTATTAGCAACTGAGCATCGTGATATAGCTAATGATGGCAAAGAGTGGCCAATGTTAAAAGACATTCCATTGCTTGAGAGAAAAATAGAGCCAGTACCAAGTGGTGTTGCTTATAACCGCTTCATGCGTCGATTTTATGAGTTGATCAAACAGGAGATGTAAAAATGGCAGAATATGGCGTAAAGGTTAATAGTTCTAATTTTATTGAAATCTCATCTGGGCAACAAAAGTTTTTAGTTCTAACTACTGCACGTGATCCCATGATTGGGGACACATTAATTATCAAGGATAGAAACGATCCTGGTAACTCAGTTGAAGCGATTATTACCAGTTTTGACATTGAAGCAAATGGAATTGAAAACGGTTTTATCGTTGTCAGCATTGATATTAACTCCAAAGACCAAAGTGCAGTTGTAAAACAATCTCAAACAGATGAAAAGATTATTTTATTAAATAAGAAACTATCTGAATTAACTAAAAAATATAATGCATCATGCAACAATTACAACGAATTAGATAATGAAAAAACTAAAATTAATGAACTATTGAAAAAAGAAATAAAAAAAAGTGATGGTATGCAAGAAGAAATATCTTCACTAAAAACGGAAATATCAAAACAAAAAAATGAGTTAGCAAGAAATCATAACACAATAAAAGACCTTCAATCTGAGGTTAAGAAGCAAAAGGATAGCCTAGAATGGTATCAAGTTCTAAATGGTGAGTTAGCTAATTTAAATGCATCTTTGAACAAGGAAATACATAGCATAAAAAATAAAAATGACATTATGAATAAAGCAACCGAACATGTAGTTCCTGATAGTTATATCAAGCTAAGAAGCCTAACCAAAAACTTATTATCTTATATCGATAGTAATTTATAACTGCAGTTAATAAATGCTAGAACGTAATTATGAAAAAGAAGCGAAACAAAAAATATAACCCAACACTAAAATATCAACAAATATCTAGAATTGTGGCCAAGGATTACATGATCTTAGATATCACTGCTATTGATGTGTTTGTTTATTACAAAGGTTCTGAAATCAAACCTAAATCATTTGAAGCAAGAATGTTAAACGAAGTACGTTATAAATGGCAAATAATGGCGGGTGTTATTTGTCGAGATCAACTAAAACGCGAATATTTAAAAACAGACACATTTATAACAGCTAATGAGTATTTTACATCTGAACTATCTGATTATCTGGCAAAGTTTCAAGTGAATTTATGGGAAACAGCCAACCCGTTACACAGGTTAACCCAATTTTGGTTAGCAACACCGAATACTGCAGAACTTAGCGAACAACAAGTTATAAATATGATTAATAGTAAAAACGGATTTAATCAGTTTATGACTGAATATGAATATAAAAAACAAATAAAATAAAGGTCTAACTATGACAATTAACACTATTATTATTGATATTGAAACATTAGATACAAAACCGACGGCAATTATATTGTCAATTGGAGCATTTGCATTTGATAGATTTAATTTAAATGCAACTTTAGAAAATATGAAAAACACTTACTTTAATGAAAGTACTAGCACCTACCATTTTTATTGTGTTTGCGATCTAAATAACCAATTACTTTACTCCCGAAGAACAATTAGTCAATCAACACTAGATTGGTGGAGAAAGCAACCATCAAATAATCATAAAGACATATTTTTAAATAATGGCAAAAGCCTAATTTTGAATAAAGTTCTTAATGCATTAGTTAACAAAATAGAAGAATGGAAGGAAAATAACCCTGAAATTATGTTCTATTTTAGAGGTACCGACTTTGATCCGGTTATTTTGAAAAATGCATTTGAAGAATATGGATTATCAATACCATGGAAATATAATCAAGTAAGAGACATTAGGACTTATATAGACGCCCTAAATCGTACTAATAGTGGTTATATTAAAGAGCATTACTCATCATTTAATTTTATGAAACATAATGCATTGCATGATGCAATGTCCGATGCAGAGCAAATGTGTTTGGTTTCAAAATGATTGTTAAGTTGCAGATAACAATTATTTAATAATTTTGTGGAGTAAAAGGAGTGCAAAAAATGATACGTTATTTACCAATTTCTAAATATTGTAGTGAATATGGCGACACGGTAGGTGCTGTTGATAAAAGGCTCAAACGAGGCATTTGGGCTTTCGGAGTACATGTTTTCCGTGTTGAAGGTATAAAAGAACGCCAAGTAGATATAGTAGCGGTTGATGAATGGAAAGGAAAGGAAAAGCAAAAATGTCGCGTGGTGTAACAATTCGAAAACACGCAAACGTTCAAACATTAATTATCACATTTACGTTCAAAGGTGTTTGCTGTCGTGAACCGCTACGAGGCCTACCAGTTACGCCATCAAACATAAAATATGCAGAACGACAAAGAGGTGAAATATTAAATAGTATTGAACGCGGAACTTTCAATTATGCTGATTACTTTCCAAAGTCAAGTAAGCTGAAAATATTCGGCTATTCGAGTAAAGGATTAAAAGTTAAGAGCTATTTAGATAGTTATTTATCTTTATGTGAAAAACGTAAGTTATCTCCATCAACGATCAACGGCTATCAGAAGTGCATTAATGCACTTCATGATCTTCATGATATTTGCATAACTGAATTAACACCAGGAATTATAAAAAATTGGGTACAAGAACAAACAACATCAATTAAGACTAAACGTAATAACTTATCTTACCTTAAATCATCTCTTGATGATGCTATTATTGATGGGATAATTTCTATTAATCCCGTTCAGTCTGTATCAGTATCTAAATATCATGACAAAAGCACAGAGCAAGATAAAAGTGATTACATTGTTGATCCGTTCTCGCCAGATGAAGTTAATGCGATATTACAATTTTGTAGTAACGAGCAATGGGAAAATTTATTCAGATTTGCATTTGCAACCGGTATGAGATCTAGTGAACTTTGTGCACTAAAGTGGAAAAATATTGATTTTATTAAAAACAAAGTACATGTAAATTCTGCTCGAGTAGTTGGAGTTGAAAAAGGGACAAAAACAAAAGCAGGAACTCGTATTATTGATCTGGATAATAATGCACTAATAGCATTAGCTAAACAAAAGAAATTTAGTTTTTTACATAATGAGTATGTTTTTTTGGATCCAAAAACAAATAAACAATGGGAAGGTGCTGATGCAATACGAAAAAAAGCTTGGGTACCAGTGTTAAAACGATCTGGAGTACGCTACCGCAACCCGTATCAAACTAGACACACGTTTGCAACATATCATCTAAGCAACGGTGTTAATCTATTCTGGTTAGCAGAGCAAATGGGGCATAAAGGGCCTGAAATGTTATTTCGGCATTACGGTTCGTACCTTGAATCATACGACGGTAATACATCAATCAAAAAAGCATCGAAATAAAATGCACGCCCAATGCACGCAAAAAACAAACAAAATAAAAAATTGTTATTATTTATATTGATATTGAAATTCGGACGCGGGTTCAACTCCCGCCAGCTCCACCACTATATTGTTTATTATAATTCAATTCTTTTATAATATTTTTATGCTTTTGGCTAACTGTGCTTCCATTTGTCTCAATTTTTGTTTGTCTATTTTATATGTACCTTATTTTTACTCATTAGAGTTGTTCAAAATAGGCAAATACACAAACTTATTTGTGGGTTTTGTCAAGATCATCAAAATAAAAAAATGAAAAAAAGACTGAATTACTTAAAAAGAGGATCTAAATTCTAAAAAAGGTTACTTTTACTCTGCCAGTCAGAAATAACAAAGTACGGGTTTATCAAAAAACAAGACGAATTCTAAACAATGGCTATCTATGTTATTTTTTGGGCTTTGATTGGGGTTATTTTTAAATGCTTGCTTGATACGTTAAAAAGAGAATGGGTATATCCTCTTTTATTGTTGGAATAAAACTAATTAGCTGTGTCAGAAAACTTAACTACTACATTAGGGAGGCACAAATTCCCCCCAAATCATACTGCTATTTATTTCATCAAATGGCTAAAAAGTTTGCTAACTTCTTCGTAATCATCTTATTTCACAAATCAAATCGCCCCAACTGCATCATCAAGATATTTAGTTTTAGTCGCTCCAATAATTGGTGCTGTCACTCCTTTAGCAAATTGCCACGCTAGTGCTATTTGTGTCATGGTTACCCCATATTTTTCGGCAAGTTCATTAACCTTTTGTACAATGCTGGTATCGGCTTTTTGCGTGCTGTCATATTTAGACTTGGCGACTTGGTCGGCTTGGCTGCGTAAGGTGTCGGCTTGCCACTCTAAACGAGCAAGTCTGCCTGCGGCTAAAGGGCTATAGGGTGTTAAAGAGACATTAAATTGTTGGCAGATAGGAATAAGCTCACGTTCGTCTTCACGATATAGTAAATTGTAGTGATTTTGCATAGAAATAAAAGGCGTCCAACCATTTTGCTTTGCCACAAGTTGCATGTTATAAAATTGGTATCCATACATAGCAGAAGCTCCTAAAGCTCTGACTTTTCCTGCCTTGACAAGATTGTGTAAAGCTTGCATTGTTTCTTCCATTGGTGTTGTATCGTCAAAGCGATGAATGATGTATAAATCAACATAGTCAGTGCCAAGTCGTTTAAGCGATCCGTCTATTTCCCTTTCAATGGCGGCTTTTGATAGGTGTCCTTCGTTAAAATAGACTTTTGTTGCCAATATGACTTTGTCGCGAGCGATATTTTTTTTGATTGCCCGTCCTAAATATTCTTCGCTTGTACCGGCAGAATAAGTGTTGGCAGTGTCAATAAAATTAATTCCTAAATCTAGTGCATGTTTAATAATTGTTTCGCTTTGATCGGGATTAAGTGTCCATGCATGCATTTTACTGGCAGGATCACCAAAACTCATACATCCTAAACAAAGACGAGACACTTTAATCTCAGAGTTGCCAAGTTGTAAATATTCCATAAAATCCTCCCTTGTAAAAATTAATTTGAATAAACTTTATCCTTCTAACAATAAGCGAATAATATATTTTCGATAAATTATTCTAACCCTTATATTTATTGAAATAAATAAGTTTCTAATTGATAGTATCATGAATTAAATTCACTAATAACAACCTTATGTATAACTGTTAATAGTAAAAGTATTAATAGACATTTAGAATAATTGGCTAAAGGCTTTCTTTTAACGGAAATATGTTCGAGGCTTGACGTTTTATAATGCTGTAGAAAATATAAGGTTACTACGGTTAATTAACTTTAAGTATATATGTAATTTTGGATTAAAAAATAAAAAAGGCACACCTAAATGCACCTTTTTTAATGATTATAAAGAGTGTCAATAGTAGCTCTTTATTACGGTAAGTTTTTACTTAATAACTTTAGCAACAACACCCGCACCAACAGTACGACCACCTTCACGAATCGCAAAACGTAAGCCGTCTGCCATTGCGATTGGGTGAATTAATGATACTGTCATTTTGATGTTATCTCCAGGCATTACCATCTCTACACCTTCTGGTAATTCGATAGTACCAGTTACGTCAGTTGTACGGAAGTAGAACTGTGGACGGTAACCTTTGAAGAATGGAGTGTGACGACCACCTTCATCTTTACTTAAGATATACACTTCTGATTCGAAATCAGTATGTGGTGTGATTGAACCTGGTTTTGCAAGTACTTGACCACGTTCGATTTCTTCACGTTTTGTACCACGTAGTAATACACCAACGTTTTCACCTGCACGACCTTCGTCTAGCAATTTACGGAACATTTCAACACCAGTACAAGTTGTTTTAGTGGTTGGCTTGATACCAACAATTTCAACTTCTTCACCAACTTTGATTACACCGCGTTCAACACGACCAGTTACTACTGTACCACGTCCTGAAATTGAGAATACGTCTTCAATTGGTAATAGGAATGGTTTGTCGATATCACGCTCTGGCTCTGGAATGTAGCTATCTAATGCTTCTGCTAATTCAACAATTTTGTCTTCCCATGCTGCATCGCCTTCTAACGCTTTAAGCGCAGAACCACGAATTACTGGAGTATCATCACCTGGGAAATCATATTGAGATAGAAGTTCACGTACTTCCATTTCAACTAATTCTAATAATTCTTCGTCATCAACCATATCACATTTATTTAAAAATACGATGATGTAAGGAACACCTACTTGACGACCTAAAAGAATGTGTTCACGAGTTTGTGGCATAGGACCATCTGTTGCTGCCACTACTAAGATAGCACCGTCCATTTGTGCCGCACCAGTGATCATGTTTTTAACATAGTCAGCATGGCCTGGGCAGTCTACGTGTGCATAGTGACGAGTTGGTGTATCGTATTCAACGTGTGAAGTGTTGATGGTGATACCACGTGCTTTTTCTTCTGGTGCGTTATCGATTTGATCGAATGCACGAGCTTGACCGCCGTATTTTTTTGCAAGTACAGCTGTAATTGCAGCAGTTAAAGTTGTTTTTCCGTGGTCAACGTGGCCGATTGTACCAACGTTAACGTGGGGTTTTGTACGTTCAAATTTTTCTTTAGACATCTTAATGTTCCTTTATTAAATCGCTTCCCTTAAATTATTAAGGGGAGCGTTACTTTATTTAGATAAAATTATTTCGCTTTACGAGCTTCAATAATTGCGGTTGCAATATTTGTTGGTGCTTCATTGTACTTCAAGAACTCCATTGAGTAAGAAGCACGACCTTGAGTTTGTGAACGAAGGTCTGTTGCATAACCAAACATTTCTGAAAGTGGAACTTGTGCTTTAACAGTTTTACCTGTTGCAGTATCTTCCATTCCTTCGATCATACCACGACGACGGTTTAAGTCACCGATAACATCACCCATATAATCTTCTGGAGTTTCAACTTCGACTTTCATAATTGGTTCTAAAAGCACAGGTTTAGCTTTCATGAAGCCATCTTTAAATGCCATTGAACCAGCAATTTTAAATGCCATTTCTGATGAGTCAACATCATGGTAAGAACCATCAAAGATAGTGACTTCAACATCAACAATTGGGTAACCAGCAAGAACACCGTTTTTCATTTGTTCTTGACAGCCTTTATCAACCGCAGGGATGTATTCTTTAGGAACCACACCACCAACGATTTCGTTGTTGAATTTGTAGCCTTCGCCACCAGCTTCCAATGGTTTGATTTTTAACCATACATGACCGTATTGACCACGACCACCAGACTGACGAACAAATTTACCTTCTTGTTCTACTTCATTGCGAATTGTCTCACGGTAAGCAACTTGTGGTTTACCAACATTTGCTTCCACTTTAAATTCACGTTTCATACGGTCAACGATGATTTCTAAGTGAAGTTCACCCATACCAGAAATAATAGTTTGACCAGATTCTTCATCAGTGTGAACACGGAATGAAGGGTCTTCTTGTGCTAGTCGACCTAAAGCAAGGCCCATTTTTTCTTGGTCAGCTTTAGTTTTTGGTTCAACAGCAACCGAAATTACCGGCTCAGGGAATTCCATTCTTTCAAGAATAATTGGTGCACTTTCAGCACAAAGAGTATCCCCTGTTGTGACATCTTTAAGACCAATTGCAGCAGCAATATCGCCTGCGCGAACTTCTTTAATTTCTTCACGTTTGTTAGCATGCATCTGAACGATACGACCAAAACGTTCTTTCTTATCTTTTACAGAGTTAAGAACAGTATCACCAGAGTTAACAACACCAGAGTAAACACGGAAGAATGTTAAGTTACCAACAAATGGGTCTGTTGCAATTTTGAACGCTAATGATGAGAATGGTTCATCATCACTTGAGTGACGTTCAGCAGCTTCACCATTTGGTAATTCACCTTTGATTGCTGGTACATCAGTTGGCGCTGGTAAGTATTCAATAACAGCATCAAGCATGAATTGCACACCTTTGTTTTTAAAGGCACTACCACAAGTTACTAAGATGATTTCGTTGGCAAGTACGCGCTCACGCAATGCGGCTTTCACTTCTTGCTCAGTTAACTCTTCACCACCAAGGTATTTTTCCATCAACTCTTCACTTGCTTCAGCTGCAGTTTCTATTAAGAAAGAACGCCATTCTTCAACCTGGTCAACCATGTCAGCTGGCACATCTTCATAAGTAAATGTTACACCTTGATCAGCATCATTCCAGTTAATTGCTTTACGTTTAAGTAAATCAACAACACCAGTAAATCCTTCTTCAGCACCGATTGGTAAAACTAAAGGGACTGGAACCGCTGCTAAACGAGTTTTGATTTGATCAACAACACGTAAGAAGTTAGCTCCCATACGGTCCATTTTGTTGACAAATGCAATACGTGGAACTTTATATTTGTTTGCTTGACGCCATACAGTTTCTGATTGAGGTTGCACACCACCAACCGCACAGTAAACCATTACTGCACCATCAAGAACACGCATAGAACGTTCAACTTCGATTGTAAAGTCAACGTGTCCAGGGGTGTCGATGATGTTGATACGGTGTGGTTCAAATTGTTGACCCATGCCAGACCAGAAAGCTGTTGTTGCTGCAGATGTGATAGTAATACCACGTTCTTGTTCTTGTTCCATCCAGTCCATGGTAGCTGCACCATCATGAACTTCACCAATTTTGTGACTAACGCCAGTATAAAACAAAATACGTTCAGTCGTTGTTGTTTTACCTGCGTCAATATGTGCACTGATACCGATGTTACGGTAGCGTGCTATAGGGGTTGTACGAGCCATATTAATCCTCTGTTTAGAATCGTTTGCTTAATAAAACATCATTTTGGTGACCGATAGCAGATAAGGGCTATCAGTCCAAATTCAAGTCACTTATACAATTATAAGTGCGAATATTACCAACGATAGTGTGCAAACGCTCTATTAGCTTCAGCCATACGATGAACATCTTCGCGTTTTTTCACAGCGGTACCTTTGTTTTCAAAAGCATCCATAAGTTCATTCGCTAGGCGTAAAGCCATTGATTTGTCGCCACGTTTACGTGCAGCATCTACAATCCAACGCATTGCAAGTGCATTACGACGAACTGGACGCACTTCAACAGGAACTTGGTATGTAGAACCACCAACGCGACGTGACTTAACTTCTACAGTTGGTCTTACGTTATCTAATGCAACTTCAAAAGCTGCTAAGTGGTCTTTTCCACTACGCTCAGCTAATTTATCAAGAGCTGAATATACGATTGATTCTGCGATAGATTTTTTACCATCTATCATTAAAATATTTACAAATTTCGCCAGTAACTCTGAACCGAACTTCGGATCAGGAAGAATTTTTCTTTGACCGACAACATGACGACGTGGCATTGGAATACTCCGTTTATATGTTATAAATTTTCAGGTTTACCCAAAACTCAAATGAGTTAAATGGAATTATATAGTTTGGCCTTACTTAACGGAGTTCCATTAAGCTTTAGGTCGTTTAACACCGTATTTAGAACGGCTTTGTTTACGATCTTTAACACCTGCGCAGTCTAATGCACCGCGAACAGTGTGGTAACGAACACCTGGTAAGTCTTTAACACGACCACCACGGATTAAAATTACACTATGTTCTTGTAGGTTATGACCTTCACCACCGATATAAGAAGTAACTTCAAAACCGTTGGTTAAACGTACACGACATACTTTACGTAATGCTGAGTTTGGTTTTTTCGGTGTAGTTGTGTAAACACGAGTACAAACACCGCGTTTTTGCGGGCATGCTTCAAGGGCAGGAACGTTGCTTTTTGCTTCCTTTAGTGCTCTTGGTTTGCGTACCAGCTGATTAATTGTTGCCATTAATAAGCTCCTGATTAATTAAAATAAATTTAAAATTGCTTTTTAGATACGTAATTAATAACTGTAGACCAAAACCTATGTGTATAAGTTTTGGGTCGCAAGATTCTAGACCCCAGGGGAGATAATGTCAAGTTTTTGCTATCAATAAGTGCTTGATCTTGGTATTAATTATTTATAGAAGATAGTCGTTATTTTTATAGAAAGACACTAGTATATCTGTTTATTTTTTGTAAAAAAATCAACAGTCCCTATTGTATAGTATGTTTTTATTGTTATTAAAAACATTAAAATGTTATTAATTTTACATTTGAATAGTCCATAAATTATAAAACGCAATTCTCCCACATAACTCGGCAAATAAAACAATAATAAAAGCAACAGAGTAAATTATTGTTGATTGCTTAGATCGATAAATATTTACAAAAACTAAAACAAGTGCGAGTACTAATAATAGGCATTGAATTAACATCCAAATATATTGTTTTGGGGTAAGTTCAGGTGATACTGAGGTTATTAAATTAATATAAGGAATTTTTAATAACAGAATCGATATTACTCCAATAAAGAAAGAAATTATGCCAATTCGATATATCCCAAAAACTATTGCAACAATTCCTCCTAACACTAGCATAGAGGTATACATCTGAATGGCTGTGTAATAGGTATTCCAGGTTTTAACCGTTGGTAGCATATAAGTAAGAGCAATCATCCAAACAAAAATTAAACTAAAAAAGATCAACAATAAAGATAATATTTTAGAAAAATTGGGGATTTGATATATACGTTGACAAAGTGAGTTGACCAATAGCCATTTTTTACCATCATTATGATAAGAAAAATAAGTTAGTAATACACATACTAATGTTATTCCAAACAAGAGACCAAAGGAAAAAATTTCATTGCTCATCGGCGAACGACCAATACCCCAAATAACATTAAGAGCCCGAAAAGGATGACCTAAATGTAGCGAAGCAATAAGCATTGCAACAGCCATTACAATCAGAGCCGCCATATTCATTTTATTTATCTTAATTAAACTGTATGAATAATGGCTTAAAGATGATATGCCACCAATCAGCACCATCCCAGCAGATAATTGACCGAGTACCGTAAAAAATACCAATGGTAATTCATGCATATAACTCATACCTCCTCAGGATTAAGTACTTTACCTAAGGTATCACCAGATGCTTTAGCATGTGCATGTGGTTTTATCACAATATTAGGTTTAGTCAGCTGTGAACTTGGTAGTGGTGCAATATTGCATTCATCACCATAACGGTGACGTAGTTTTTCAATTTCGTCAAAATCTAACGCACGCTGAGGGCAAGATTCAACGCATACTGGTTTTAAACCTTCGGCTACACGTTCATAACAGCCATCACATTTTGACATGACCTTTTTTTGATGATCAAATTGCGGTGCTCCATAAGGACAACGCATTTCGCAATATCGACAACCAATACAAACATCTTGATTAACAACCACTAAACCATCTTGCTTTCGTTTATGCATCGCACCTGTTGGGCAACCTTGTACACAAGTTGGTTCTTCACAATGATTACACGAGATAGATAAATAATAGGCAAAGGTATCGTTTTGCCACATACCATCAACCAACTGCCAAGTACCTCCACCATATTCATAAACACGGCGAAAATGAACACCTAAAGCATTGTCTTTCTCGTCTTTACAACTGAGTTGACAGGTTTTGCAACCGGTACATTTTGATGAATCAATATAAAATCCATATTGCATTTTTATTATCCGCTCTTTAATTTACGACGTTAATCCTGAAACCGATAATGGTTTAACTTCAACCAGATTGGTATGCTGCGGATTCGATTTTGCAAGTACTGTTGGGCGCAATGATGTTAACCGATTAATACATCCGCCAATATCAATCCCTATAGAATTGGTTTTTGCCCACATTCCTTGCGGAATCGCAATCACTCCTGGTAATATACGTGGCGTAACTTTAGCAGGAATATACAAACGACCACGATCGTTATAAACCTCGACCAATTGCCTATGCTTAATCTGCCTTTGCTCGGCATCGAATGGATTAATCCAAAGGCTGTTAGCAACAGCTTCACGCAATTGCGGCAAATTACTATAAGAGGAATGGCATTGCCCTTTAGTATGAAATCCAATAAGTTGCAACGGGTATTTTTTACGTTTTGGTTTATCTTCGCTCCCTTCGATAGCAGGCAAATATGCTGGAATTGGGTACAGAACATCTTCGGCATCAAGCTCCCATTTGTTGGCAATATTAGCTAATGCCTCTGAATAGATTTCTATTTTTCCCGACGGCGTGTTTAATGGGTTTTTAATAGGATCATCTCTAAAAGCTTTTAAACCAATTTGTTTATCACTATCGGCAAGCCTACGCTCAATTACTCCCATACCATAGGTATCAGCAAAAGGAGGTAAATTAGGTTCATTTTTTCGCAATTGCTCATAACAATATTCTATCCATTCATCTTGAGAACGACCTTCAGTAAATTTATCTTTTACGCCTAGCTTTTCAGAAAGATCGGTTAATACATCATAAGCTGCACGGTTTTCCCAAAGCGGATTAATTGTACGTTGCATACGAATTAAATAACTATACGCACCAGATGAATAAGAGTTATTAATCAAATCATTATTTTCAACTGATGAAACATCAGGCAGCAATAAATCAGCATATTTGGCTGATGCAGTCATATGCGTATCCCAAACAAGAATAAATTCACATTTAGATTCATCTTGTAAAATTTGGTGAGTACGATTTAGATCTGAATGTTGATTGCCAATTACATTACCAGCATAATTCCAGATAAATTTAATACCTACATCCAACTTCTCCTTACCTTTGAGATAAGAATTTCTAGCTGTCATACTTGGCCCATCTTCAATTGCCTTCGTCCATAGAAAGAAAGGAATACTGGTTTTAACAGGATTTGGAAGGTTAAAACTAGGTATAGGATAAATAACACTCCCACCCCACGTCCCAATATTGGTACCAGGTTTACCAAATTGTCCTGTAATAATAGGTAGCATCATAATCGCACGTGCGGTATGTTCGCCATTTTGCCAGCGCTGTACACCAAAACCTTGAGAAATCCATGCAGCTTTAGCGTTAACAATATCCAGTGCTAGCTTACGAATTTGTTCCGCAGGAATACCTGTCTTTTTAGCTGCCCATTCTGGTGTTTTAGGCGTTCTATCGTTACCCAATCCGAGAATATAAGATTTAAAATCACTAAAAGGCGGTGCACTGTCAGGCAATGACTCAGTGTTCCAACCAACACAATATTGATTGAGCATTGCATCATCAATACGATTTTCTTCAAGTAAAGCATAGCCAATAGCAGCAACTAACGCAGCATCGGTACCGGGAATTATCGGGATCCACTCAGCATTATACGCCACCACACTTTCGCTGCGACGGGGATCAATTATAATCACCCGGGCATTACTTTGTTCTAATGCATGAAAAAGCTCTGTAACTTGCCCTCCACCCGACATTCGGGTCTCGGCAATGTTATGTCCAAACATCACAACTAAATCAGAATGCTTTATCTGATCAAGTAAAGAATCCTTAGCATTACCAAAAATATAAGGGCGAATAGCTGAAATCTGCCCACTCGAATAATCGCCATGATAATTTAAAAAACCACCAATTGTACTTAAAAAACGCTTACATGCATTACGCCCAGAAAGATTAGCTCCTGTTGTACCTGAACCATATTGGTAATAAATTGCC
The DNA here is from genome assembly GCF_046635605.1 of Gilliamella sp. BG3. NCBI lineage: Bacteria > Pseudomonadati > Pseudomonadota > Gammaproteobacteria > Orbales > Orbaceae > Gilliamella > Gilliamella sp. BG3. The sequence goes on along the minus strand of NZ_JBIDFE010000004.1, from coordinate 16,885 downwards.
TCATTGCCATACTGATTAATGGTATATTTAAGTTTATTGGCTAGTAGACTAATGGCTTGATCCCATGAAATACGTTTAAATTTACCCTCACCACGTTTACCAATGCGTAGCATAGGATACTTTAAACGTTCAGGATCATAAGTTCGCCAACGAACAGATCTACCACGAAGACAAGGGCGAATTTGATGCAAGCCAAAAACGGAATCATTAATCCCATCTTCTGATGATATTTTAGTAATAATATCGTTTTTGACATGAACTTTTAAAGGACAACGGCTACCACAGTTTACTAAACAAGCACTATAAACAATCTTTTCTTCATCTGTGGAATTAGTAAGGATTATCTTACTTCTAGCATTGGTGTTTGGCTCTGCATAGACAAAAGGCAATTGTATATTATTCGTTAGTACAGATACACCTGCTATAGTTAATGATTTTTGTAAAAAATTACGTCGGGTTATTTTATTCTGTAGTTTACTCACATTATTCCCTGATATAAATATGGGATTTGTTGATAATAATACTAAAAAAGAAATAAACAAACTAAAAACGAAAACTGTTTAAATTAATAAGAATCGAATGAAATGATGATTAAATAGATAGCTGTTAGAATTATATAAGATTAAACCCCATAAAGCGATTTCGGGGAAAACGCTTTATGAGTTTTTAACGGGTTATTCTAACCATAAAGTGTAAATAATCCAGTGTTTTCTAAAAGTCACTCATCCAAGTAAAACAAGCAACCCTGTCACTAGAAGGGTGATTGAATAGAAAATCTACATCACCAAATTGAGCGAAAACATTATATCTTTTACCCTGAGATTCATTAATTACCCAATAGTCGCCAAAATCCCAACCTGCATCACGATAATCATAAATAATTCCCCATTCATTAAACAATCCTCCAACCCATTTATTATTAGAAGAATTCCAATAACTAATTCTGCGTTGATACGTATTGCCTTGTCCTGGCACCCCAAAGTTCCAACCAAAACCATTTGCGTTTGTATAATCTTGTACTTCAGGGACAAAATACGTTTGTGGTGAAGAAAGATTTTTACAAAACGAAAGCGCATTATTGAAATTTTGACCTGTATCCCCTGATTTTACGATAAACCAATGCTCTATTTTAAATTGATAAATCAAGTTTTTTTTTGCTTTATCACTATAAAGTTCAAATCTTGCTGGGTGAAACGTTTTATTTATCGAATTCTGTGTTGGTCCTTTTAAGGTTATCCGAACAATATTACCCTCTAATGCATTATTTTCAGCTGACAATGATAGCGTAATCCCCTTACCTAATACTGGATTTACTTTATTGCCATTAATAGCAATCATTTGCCTTGCTGTCATACCTTCAAGTATTAATTTAAAATATAAATTATTTGCTCCAGTTGTAGGGAAATTCTTTGATGCATTGCCAAGGTCTTGTACTTTAAATCCATGATTTGGATCCCATTGTTCCTCTGGACCAGCATATTCGTTCGTACCATAGTTTAAATTAGGTTGAGCATAACACACCAAAGGTTTATTGATATTGGGTTTGATGTAATATGAGTGGCTAGCCCCAGAGAATTCACTTTCTCCTGGTATACCATACGTTGTCTGTAACCTAGTATCAGTTGCGGTTAATGTTAGTTTATAAGGTGCATTACAAATATTTAATGGCTTATTTGGTTGTTTTTTAACCTCATTAGTAATGTCTTTACCATTTTTGTCTTGCCATTTAATCGTTAATTGACCTGATGCACTGATGCTACCATCCCCGTCATCATCTCGACCATAAGCATTAACCAAATTAGTTAACGAAACTTTAGGATAATTTGAAATAGGCACTATGGTTTGAATATCGGCGAAAGTGTTGGTTATATTTGGCATTTCTATTGGGTTATTTGCATTTGAGGTATCTACCGTTGCATTTGGGTAAAGAGCGCTATTTATACCTGGTGGTATATAGCTACTATTCGGCAGTTTTATGCCTAACAACCCTTCAACGCTTTTTACCTTGGTTGCTCCACCATCAAACGTTAAATACGGCGCACTACCGCGTATTACTTTATTGGTCGTTGCTGATAAAGCGATTGCACTATTTGCAGGTAAAAGAAGATAAATACAAGTAAATAGAGTTAAACGTGAAGAGAAAAATTTTATAAGTGAAAGAAGGTGTTTACATGGAGGATAAAATAGCTGTACCTTACAATTAAAAAGTAACGATCTCAGAGAAATCAAATTTTTTGGTTGTTGAAAAGTATGATTAAATGACATTATACCATTACCTATTCTATTTTGTGAATTTACGATTATTTTAAAGAATTAAATATTTGAGTTATTATTGACCATTAATTAATGGTGTTTCTGTAGTATTAATGCACAAAATATCACCCATTAAGAGGATATTGATTTAATTTTAAACAAGAAATAGTATCATTTAAAGATAAAAAATATTAACTTTTGTTAAGATTCGTTAAGATTTGTTAAAGGTGTTGATTTTGTTATAAACTATATTGACAATATAAAACGAAAAATAAATACAACACTTGTTCTAGGTATTAAATTATCAACCGTAATTCACGATCAACAATACATTATGAATTTATTTGCACATAGAGATTTAGGTATAAAATTCAATTAAAGGACAGCGCCAATGATTCACTCTCAATAAGTTGTCCACCTTAATCATTATGATTAATTTATTATGATAAATATAGTTTAGCATTGCAAATCAAACGCCTTCACCATTGACCTTGGTCTTATTAAACAAAGATTGGTATAATAGCCGTCATTTATTCGAATAAATAGAAAAACTATGTCACAATCTACTTATAATGCCGTTGATATTGAAGTATTAAAAGGCCTTGATCCAGTTCGTCATCGACCAGGAATGTACACTGACACAAGCCGACCAAACCATTTAGGGCAAGAAGTCATTGATAACAGTGTTGATGAAGCTATCGCAGGTCATGCTCGTAAAGTTAAGGTTACCCTTTTTCAAGATAATTCACTAGAAGTTATCGACGATGGGCGAGGAATGCCGGTTGATATTCACCCTGAAGAAGGTGTACCAGCGATTGAATTATTGCTTTGTCGTTTACATGCTGGCGGAAAGTTCTCGAACAAAAATTACCAATTTTCAGGTGGTTTACACGGTGTAGGTATTTCGGTAGTCAATGCATTATCAAAACGTGTTGAAGTTACAGTTCATCGTGATGGACAAGTGTACGAAATAGCTTTTGAAAACGGTAATAAAGTTGAAGATCTGCATATTACGGGCACTTGTGGTCGTCGTAATACAGGTACCAAAGTTCATTTTTGGCCTGACGAAAAATATTTTGATTCGCCTAGATTTTCTGTCCCACGCTTATCACATCTACTAAAAGCTAAAGCGGTACTTTGCCCTGGCCTTGAAATTATTTTTAAAGATGAAATCAATAATACCGAACAACGTTGGTGTTATGAAGATGGCCTAAAAGATTATCTAATGGAATCTGTCAGCGGTTACTCTCTTTTACCTGAAACGCCTTTTACAGGTAATCATACTGGCGAAACAGAAGCTGTAGAATGGGCACTGCTTTGGATGCCAGAAGGTGGAGAATTATTAACTGAAAGTTACGTTAACTTAATCCCAACCGTACAAGGTGGCACCCATGTTAATGGTTTACGTCAAGGATTATTAGACGCAATGCGTGAGTTTTGTGAGTTTCGCAATTTGTTACCACGAGGATTAAAATTAACCGCCGATGATATATGGGAACGCTGTGCCTATGTTATTTCAGTCAAAATGCAAGAGCCTCAGTTTGCGGGTCAAACTAAAGAACGTTTATCATCGCGCCAAAGTGCGGCATTTGTTTCGGCTATTGTGAAAGATGCGTTTAGTCTTTGGTTGAATCAAAATGTACAAATAGCCGAATTACTAGCTGAAATGGTAATTTTATGTGCACAAAAACGCTTAAAAGCGTCCAAAAAAGTCATTCGAAAGAAATTAACCAGTGGTCCAGCATTACCAGGCAAATTGGCTGATTGCTCATCACAAGACTTAAGTCGTACTGAACTGTTTTTAGTGGAAGGCGATTCTGCGGGAGGTTCGGCTAAACAAGCGCGAGATCGTGAATATCAAGCCATTATGCCTCTTAAAGGCAAAATCTTAAATACATGGGAAGTCTCGTCCGATGAAGTACTCGGCTCACAAGAAATCCATGATATTTCTGTTGCTATCGGTATCGATCCAGATAGCGATGATTTAAGCCAATTACGTTATGGTAAAATCTGTATTTTAGCCGATGCTGACTCAGATGGACTACATATTGCAACATTACTTTGTGCTTTATTTGTTCGGCACTTTCGTACGATGGTTGAACATGGGCATGTCTTTGTTGCTATGCCGCCGCTTTACCGCATCGATTTAGGAAAAGAAGTTCATTACGCCTTAGATGAAGAAGAAAAAGAAGGCATTTTAGAACAGCTTAAACGTAAAAAAGGCAAGCCCAATGTGCAGCGCTTTAAAGGTCTAGGTGAAATGAATCCACTACAACTACGCGAAACAACAATGGATCCCAATACGCGTCGTTTAGTACAGCTTTCGCTTGATGATGCTGAGCAAACGATGGCATTAATGGATATGCTACTTGCTAAAAAACGCTCAGAAGATCGCCGCGAATGGTTACAAGAAAAAGGCGATCAAGTTGAACTTGATGTCTAACAAACAGAATGATTTAGAGGAACAATAATGAGTGAGATAACTCATGACGGAGTAGAAATCCAGTCGTTACGCACTTTTACCGAAAGTGCCTATTTAAACTACTCAATGTATGTCATTATGGATCGTGCCTTGCCATTTATTGGAGATGGCTTAAAACCAGTGCAACGACGCATTGTTTATGCTATGTCTGAATTAGGACTTAACGCACAAGCCAAATTTAAAAAATCTGCGCGTACCGTCGGGGATGTGCTTGGTAAATATCATCCTCATGGTGATAGTGCCTGTTATGAAGCGATGGTGCTCATGGCGCAACCATTTTCATATCGCTATCCATTAGTTGATGGGCAAGGTAACTGGGGGGCACCTGATGATCCTAAATCATTCGCCGCTATGCGTTACACTGAATCACGTTTGTCAAAATATGCCGAACTACTATTAGGTGAACTAGGACAAGGAACGGTTGATTATACGCCTAACTTTGATGGTACTTTACAAGAACCTAAAATGTTACCGGCTAGATTACCCAACATTTTATTAAATGGTACAACAGGTATCGCGGTCGGCATGGCAACTGATATACCGCCTCATAACCTTCGTGAAGTCGCGAATGCGGCAATTATGCTTGCTGATAACCCCAATGCGACGCTAAACGAAGTAATGGCTCACATACAAGGCCCCGATTTCCCAACAGAAGCTGAAATTATTACTTCACCAGAAGACATAGCGAAAATCTATAAAACGGGTCGTGGTTCAATCCGTATGCGTGCTGTCTGGAAGAAAGAAGAAGGTGATATTGTAATTACAGATCTGCCTCATCAAGTTTCGGGTGCTAAAATCTTAGAACAAATAGCTTCTCAGATGCGAGCCAAAAAACTACCTTTAATTGAAGATTTACGTGATGAGTCTGATCACGAAAATCCAACTCGTCTGGTCATTGTGCCACGTTCAAATCGAGTAGATTTAGAGCAAGTGATGAATCATCTATTTGCCACAACCGATCTCGAAAAAAGTTATCGGGTTAATATGAATATGATTGGGCTTGATAATCGCCCATCAGTAAAAGGCTTAGTTGAAATTCTTACTGAATGGTTAGAGTATCGAAAAAATACCGTCACTCGACGTTTAAATTACCGTTTAGATAAAATATTAAAACGACTCCATATTCTCGATGGCTTATTAATTGCTTTTTTAAATATTGATGAAGTTATCGAAATTATTCGTCACGAAGATGAACCTAAACAAGAATTAATTAATCGTTTTGCCTTAACTGAAATTCAAGCCGAAGCGATTTTAGAGTTAAAACTTCGCCACTTAGCCAAACTTGAAGAGATGCGCATTAAAGGCGAACAAAGTGAGCTTGCAAAAGAGCGTGATCATCTGCAAGCTTTGTTAGCTTCGCCTAAAAAATTGAGTAATTTAATTAAAAAAGAGCTAAAAGAGGATGCTGAAAAATATGGCGATGACCGTCGTTCTCCAATTGTTGAGCGCAGTGAAGCTAAAGCTATTAGTGAACAAGAGTTAACACCATCTGAACCTGTTACTGTCGTTTTATCTGAAATGGGTTGGGTAAGAACAGCAAAAGGTCATGATATTGATCCTGCTGGTTTAAGTTATAAATCTGGTGATAGTTTTAAAGCTGCCGCCAAAGGCAAAAGTAATCAACCTGTTATTTTCATCGATTCAACGGGACGTAGTTATGCTATAGAACCAAACACGTTACCATCAGCACGAAGTCAAGGCGAACCATTAACTGGTAAATTAGCACTACCCGCTGGTGCAACAGTTGAACATGTGCTCATGTCTCAAAATGATGATCAAAAATTATTACTTGCTTCAAGTGCTGGTTATGGATTTATTGGTAAATTTAGTGATTTGATTGCTCGCAATCGTAATGGTAAAGCAATTATTAATTTGCCTAAAGAATCTAAAATATTGCCACCAATTGAAATCACATCTGAAGATAGTTTACTACTATCAATCACCAAAGCAGGTCGAATGCTCATATTTCCTGTAAAAGATTTACCTGAACTTGCTAAAGGTAAAGGAAATAAAATAGTATCACTTTCAGGTGCTGATGACTGCCTTACTTATACTCTATTAATTACACAAGACACTTCAATAACGTTATATGTTGGTAAACGCAAACTTACATTATATCCTGCTGATTTACAAAAATTTAAGGCAGAGCGAGCACGAAAAGGTACACCATTACCGAGAGGTTTACAAAAGATAGATAAAATAGAGGTGAACGAATAATATGTCTTTTATCTGGGCAATAATTGCAGGCTTTGTTTTGAGCACTGTATTAAAAACAGGATGGGGATTTATTCTTGGGCTTTTTGTTGGGCCAATGCTTTACCGCATGTTTTGTAATAAATTGACCGAACAAAGAACACAAGCAAATCCAACACTTTATTTAACTGTTGTTTTTGAAGTTCTAGGTCACTTAAGTAAAGCTAAAGGGGTCGTTACACAAGATGATATTAATCTTGCCAGTCAATTTATGGATAGATTACAACTTGACCGAAACGGCCGAAAACTAGCACAAGATTCATTTAATAATGGTAAAGCAAGTGACTACCCACTAAGATCTCGTTTGGCTGAGCTATACGCACAATATCGTTTTCGACGTAATGTGTTAAATATTTTTTGTGAGCAATTGATCCAAGCCGCATTAGTTGATGGCGTTTTAGACGAAAAAGAACAACAAATTTTATTTATTGTGGCTGAAGAATTTAATATTCCACGTCAACAAATGGCAATATATATCCAAATGATGATGGGAAGTTATCACTTCCGTCAAAATGGCTATAGTAACCAATACGGACAACGAGACCAATACCAACGCAGTAATAATTATGGAAATTATCAAGGTCGCTCACCACAATCCGACCTACAAAATGCTTACAAAATTTTAGGTGTTGCAGCTACAGCTGAAATCTCAGAAATAAAAAGAGCTTATCGTAAATTAATGAATGAGCATCATCCTGATAAGTTAGTATCGAAAGGCTTACCGAAAGAGATGCTTGAAGCCGCCAAAAAACGTGCACAAGAGATTCAAGCGGCCTATGATCTTATCAAAGCATCACGTGGATTTAAGTAGAGACTATCATCATGATGCATTGGCGATCAATTTTACGAATTATCGGTTTATTAGTATCCCTATTATCGATATTCATGTTATTACCAGCACTTGTTGCATTAATCTATCGCGATGGGGCTGGTGCAATTTTTGTTCGCTCTTTTTTTGTTGCCTTAATTTTAGGAATTGCACTATGGTTTCCTAATCGTAATCATCGCCACGAGCTGAGCACACGTGAAGGCTTTTTTATCGTCGTACTATTTTGGGTTGTTCTAGGATCAATTGGCGCTTTTCCTTTTATTTTTGATACACATATTAATTTAAATTTAAATACTGCATTTTTTGAATCATTTTCAAGCTTAACCACAACAGGTGCCACCACAATTGTTAAGTTAGATCATCTACCTAAAGCTTTACTTTTCTATCGCCAATTATTGCAATGGCTTGGAGGGATGGGGATTATCGTGCTAGCTGTTGCTATCTTACCATTACTGGGGGTAGGGGGAATGCAACTTTATCGTGCCGAAATTCCCGGTCCGCAAAAAGACAGTAAAATGCGTCCACGTATTGCTGAAACAGCTAAAACACTTTGGTCAATTTATATTTTGCTAACAACGCTTTGTGCTATTTGTCTCTGGCTGGCTGGTATGAATGTATTTGATGCTGTGTCACATAGTTTCTCTACAATATCAATGGGAGGGTTTTCAACCCATGATGATAATTTAGCCTATTTTAATAGTCCGGTAATCAATTACATCGTCACCCTCTTTTTGATTTTATCCGGCTGTAATTTTGCGCTCCATTTTGCCGCACTAAGTGGCTTTTCGATTAAAGAGTACTGGCGTGATCAAGAGTTCAGAACATTTATATTTATTCTACTGATACTAGTTGCTATCTGCACAATTGTTATTTATTTCTATAAACCACACCGCCTGAGCATTGATAAAATTATTTTACAAGTGGTATCCATATCATCAACAGCAGGCTTTAGTGTCGATGATATCAACACATGGCCATCATCATTACCAATCTTTTTATTGTGCGCTTCATTTATTGGTGGTTGTGCGGGATCAACGGGTGGCGGTTTAAAAGTGGTTCGTGTGTTAATTTTGTTTATGCAAGGCTCACGTGAACTAAAGCGCCTTATTCATCCTAACGCTATTTATACTTTAAAATTAAATAATCGCGTGGTTTCTGAACGCATAATCGAAGCGATTTGGGGATTCTTTTCTGCATATACGTTGGTCTTTTTAGTTAGCTTATTTATTATTATGGCAACAGGCATTGATGCCACTGACTCTTTTTACATAGTAGCATCATCACTTAACAATTTAGGGGTTGGTCTTGGTAGTGTAAGTGATAATTTTGCTAGTGTCAGTGATATAGTAAAATGGGTAATGGTGGTTGACATGTTATTTGGGCGATTAGAAATATTTACCTTACTAGTTTTATTCACACCAACATTTTGGAAAAGCTAAATTTATACTGAAACACATAGTTACCTGAAAGTTTTTAACAGGATATGCAATTTTTATAAATATTTTATTGATTATTTGCTCAATTACAGACAGAATTACAACGCAGCATGTGCTGTATTTATTAGAGGTAATCACCTGACATATGGAATGGATCATGGATCCTACAATCTGGATTGGCTTATCCACTCTGGTTGTACTTGAAATCGTCCTTGGTATTGATAACATTGTTTTTATAGCCATTCTTGCCGAGAAACTTCCACCCCAACAACGAGATAAAGCCCGCGTTACCGGTCTTGCTTTTGCATTAATCACTCGAATTTTATTATTAATGTTTACGGGTTGGTTAGTCACACTCACTACACCGCTATTTTCGATATCCGAGATCAGTTTTAATGCCCGACAACTAATTATGCTAATTGGTGGTATATTCTTGCTATTTAAAGCTACCATGGAGCTCAATGAACGCCTTGAAGGCACATCAAATGAGGATGGTAAACCTAAAAAGACATCCCACTTCTGGACTGTCGTTGCTCAGATAGTTGTACTTGATGCAGTGTTCTCGCTTGATTCAGTTATTACAGCTGTTGGAATGGTCGAACATATCCCAGTGATGATTATTGCCGTTTGTATAGCAATAGGTATTATGATGGTTGCAAGCAAACCATTGGCTAATTTTGTCAACGCCCATCCAACCATTGTGATCCTATGTTTGAGCTTCTTATTAATGATAGGATTTAGCCTTGTTGCCGAAGGTTTTGATTTTATTATCCCAAAAGGTTACTTATATGCGGCGATCGGTTTCTCAATCATGATTGAATTTTTTAATCAATTAGCCATACTAAATCGCCGTAAAGCATTAAATAAAAAACCGTTACGAGAACGTACTGCCGAAGCTATTTTACATCTACTAAAAGGTGATGCTGAGGAAGATCCCGATACTCATAATATTGATATCGTATCTGATGCTAATAAAAAAGTATCAGTGTTTAATCATCAAGAACTCAGCATGGTTGAACGAGTACTTGGACTTGCACAGCGTTCGGTCAGTAGCATTATGACATCTCGACTTGATGTTGATATGGTCAATATTAATGACGATCGTGATGTTATAATAAAAGAAATCTTTGATAATCCTCATTCTCGTTTAGTTGTCACTGATAATGACTCAATTGATGAGCCTTTAGGCATTATCCAAGTTAATGACCTTTTAAAAGATGTACTACAAAGCAAAGCACCGATCGATATACACTCACTAATCAAACAACCTTTAATCTTTCCAGAAACCGTATCGTTACTGGTTGCATTAGAACAATTTAAAAAGGCCAAAACTCATTTTGCTTTTGTGGTTGATGAATTTGGTTCAATGCAAGGGGTTGTCTCGGTAACAGATATTATCGAAACCATTGCTGGTGATTTTCCAACAGAAGAAGAGGAAATTGATGCTAAACATGATATTCAATGTCTAGATGATAATAGCTGGATTGCTAATGGTTATATTCCAGTTGAAGAGCTAGTCCGTTTTGTACCAATACCGATCGATGATAAACGTGAATATCATACCCTAGCGGGGCTATTAATGGAAAAAGCTCAACATTTACTCAATGTTGGTGAAACCTTGCAAATTGGCGATTATTTATTTGAAGTAGCTGAAATAGAAAGTCATAGAATTCTTAAAGTAAAAATCACGTTAAATAAACCTGATTCTGTAGCATTATAATACAGCAAAGAGAAATAACTAGAATAACGCTTGACCAAAATAAATAACTAGCAATAATTGACGCTGAAAAATTTTTGTTTATTTGAAGGTGCGGAGTAAATACTCCTCATCTTTTTTATTTTTCCCCTTTAGTAAAAAATAGGTAAAACTGTTTATAAACTTTTACTCTTACTTATCAATCTAAATTAGGCCTAAACTTATGAAGTCAATATTCGAAAAAACCTTTCAATTGAAAGAGAAAAAAACAACTATCGGTACTGAAATTATCGCTGGTTGTACTACCTTTTTAACAATGGTTTATATCATCTTTGTTAATCCATCGATTCTATCTGCAACTGGCATGGATAAATCTGCGGTGTTTGTACTAACTTGTGTAATTACTGCATTGGCAACGATTTTAATGGGCTTATTTGCTAACTTACCAATAGCACTTGCACCGGCAATGGGGCTGAACGTCTTCTTTGCTTATGGCGTCTGTGGTGCAATGGGCTACTCTTGGCAAGTCGGTATGGGAGCCATATTTTGGGGGTCATTAGTCTTTTTTGCGTTATCACTATTTAAAGTTCGTCACTGGTTAATTGAACACATTCCACAATGCTTACGTGTAGGTATTAGTGCAGGTATTGGACTATTTATTGCTTTTATGGGATTTCAAAATATGGGCATTGTAGTCGCTTCTCCTTCCACACTATTAACTATGGGGAATATCTTATCGCTTAAAGTCCTATTAGGATCACTAGGTTTTTTCATCATTGTCATTTTAGCGGCTCGTAACTTTCATGCAGCAGTATTAATTTCAATTTTAGTTGTAACTTTATTAGCACTATGGCTCGATCCAAATATCACTTACCAAGGTATTATATCTATGCCACCAAGTGTAACTAGCGTTGTTGGTCATGTAGATTTAGCAGGTTCGCTTAATATCGGTATCATGGGCGTTATTTTTTCAATAATGATTGTCAGCTTATTCGACTCATCAGGCACTATTTTAGCACTAACAGATAAAGCAGGCATTAGTGACGAAAAAGGTCGATTCCCCAAAATGCGTCAAGCGCTGTTAATTGATAGTTTTAGCTCATCTTTAGGTGGATTATTTGGTACATCATCAGTGTTAACCTATATTGAAAGTTCCGCAGGTATCTCTGTGGGTGGTCGAACAGGATTAACCGCAGTAGTAGTTGGACTATTATTCTTATTGGTAGCCTTTTTCTCGCCACTGGCACATTTAGTACCTACCTATGCAACATCAGGCGCACTTATCTTTGTTGGGATCTTAATGGTTTCAAGCTTAGTTAAAGTTAACTGGTCTGACTTAACAGAGGCAACACCAGCTTTTATTACAGCAATTATGATGCCATTTGCCTTTGCAATTACTGAAGGGGTTGCACTAGGTTTTATCTCTTATGTAGTGTTAAAAACCTTTACTGGCAAATTTAAACAATTAAATCTTTGTGTAATAATTTTTGCTTTACTATTTGCTTTAAAATTTATTTTTATTGATCATCATTAAAAACAACTCCCCATCGTTACTTACGATGGGGAAATTTTTCAAGAAATTAACGCATTGGATACTTATGGTTAATATAAAGGATCAACTCCATTTAGCTCTCTAATGATGAAATTTCCTGTTTTTCCAACGTCTAGTGTTGTTTTTAGCCATGGCAAAATTGTATGCATTTGTTCGTGTAATTTCCATGGTGGGTTAATTACTATCATCCCTGATGCTGTCATGCCTTTTTGGTTATTATCAGGCTTTATTGCCAGCTCAAATTGTGAAATTCGTTTTATGCCTAAGTTAACAATATTATCAATCATTTTTTGAGTTTGTGTACGAGATACCACAGGATACCAAATTAAGTAAACACCTGTTGCAAAACGTTTATATGCTTCAAATAATGCTGCAGGGATTTTTTTATAATCGTCTTTAATTTCATAAGAAGGATCAATCAATATTATTCCACGACGAGATAGTGGAGGTAACTTTGATTTTAATTGGGAAAATCCATCTTCACGTAAAACTTTTGTTCGTTTATCTTTACTAAATTCTTGTTTTAATAAAGGGTAATCAGTTGGGTGTAACTCTGTAAGGTTGAGCTTGTCTTGTTCACGTAATAATTGCTTCGCAATTAATGGTGAACCAGGATAATATTTTATTTCCTCAAAAGGATTATAACGTCTTAGTACCGATATGTATGTATTAAGCAATTCAGGAATATTAGATTGTTGCCATAGTAAATTAATTCCTGATAAATATTCACCCGTTTTTTCTGCATGTTCACTTCTTAATAGATATCGTCCAGCCCCCGAGTGTGTATCTAAATATAAAAAAGGCTTTTCTTTTTCCTTTAATGATTCAATACATAATGTTAAAACAATATGTTTTAATACATCTGCATGATTTCCTGCATGGTAACTGTGGCGGTAGCTTAGCATAGGGAATCTACTCTCTTTTTTTCATTTTTTTGCATATAAAAGGTTATTAAGGATAAACAAAGAAGACAAGGAATTTCCATTAATTCTTCAATGAGATCTTTTCGCTCTTTTGTTATAACTAGAAATTCATGTCCAATACGGCGATGTTCAGCAATATCAGCTATACCTAAGAATAAAAAAGCAAAGAATATATGCCAAAATGGTATTTTTTCGTATTTGTAGCGACGAGCAATTTCTCGGCGAATCGTGGGTAAAAATATACTTAGTATTGGGATCGCTATTAATATACTAGCAATGATTTTATAATAGAAACGAGGTACCTCAGGGAAAAAGTCTCTTCCCCAACTAATTCCTCGACCAAAAAGCATAAACCACCAGAAAATTGTCCAAATCCAAAATCTATAAAGCTCAGAATGTTCAGATCCTCGTTTTGCATAATAATAGGTATAACAGCACATAAATAATAAGAAGAGAGATTGAATATGTTCAATCACTACAACCGTCATTCCATTGTATAAAGGTATAAACCAATTTCCCGTAATATATAGGATAATGCCAAGAGTGAGAATTAATAACGAACTTTTGTAAAAATGAAAATCTAACTTACACATATAATATCTTAGTACTAAATGGCACTTTTAAGTTTGAGTATAGTACCGCATTTACGACATAAATAACTAGTTTTATTATTTTGAATTTTGTTGTGTCTTATTGAGGTTAATTGATGTTGTTGACAACTACAGTAGTATAAATAAGTATTGCGTTGAATAGGAAAACGGTGAGTTGTTGCAGGGATTTTTCCTAATATTTCTGACATAATATATTGCCATTCTTTACCATGTGGTTTTACTTTGCCAAACTCTTTAAAGACAATGAGATGTGCTAATTCGTGAGGCACAACTTCCTCAATAAATTGAGTACCATTATCTAGCAACATAATCGAATTAAGTTGAATTTCCCAACGTGTTAAAAAGGCACTACCAGCAATACTGCCTTTGGGTTTATAAATGATCTTAGGCTCTTTATATTGGGAATGTAGACGTTGATTGGCTTGCATTAAGTGAGTTCTTAAACAAGCCATAGTTTGATTATGTAAATAAATTGGTATGCGTTTATAGTCCTGCTGCATCACGTAGTAGTGCCGCTTTATCAGTTTTTTCCCAAGGGAATATATCTCGACCAAAATGACCGTAACTTGCAGTTTGTTGATAGATCGGTTGAATTAGCTCAAGCATTTGGATCAATCCATAAGGTCTTAAATCAAAGAATTCTTTAATAAGCGATACAATTTTATCGTGATGGATTTTTTCTGTGCCGAAAGTATTGACATAGATTGATGTAGGATTGGCAATACCAATTGCATAAGATATTTGTAATTCACATCTGTCAGCAAGTCCTGCAGCAACAATATTCTTTGCAACATAGCGTGCGGCATAAGCTGCTGAGCGGTCAACTTTCGAAGGATCTTTTCCAGAAAAGGCACCACCACCATGATGAGCTGCTCCACCGTACGTATCGACAATGATTTTGCGTCCAGTTAGTCCACAGTCTCCCATAGGGCCACCAATAACAAAACGTCCAGTTGGATTAATAAAGTATTTTGTTCTAGGTGTTAACCATTCGGCTGGCAATGTTGGTTTAATGATTTCTTCCATGACGGCTTCATGTAATGCTTTTTGCTCAATACCTTCTGAATGCTGAGTTGATAGAACGATTGTATCAGCACCTTTTATCTGACCGTCTTGGTAAATTAATGTTACTTGGCTTTTTGCATCAGGTCTTAACCAAGGAAGTGTACCATTTTTTCTAACTTCTGCTTGGCGGCGCATTAAGTCATGAGCATAGCTTATAGCAGCAGGCATTAGATTTGGCATTTCATTGGTAGCATAACCAAACATAATACCTTGGTCACCAGCACCTTGTTCTAGAGGATCGTTTCGATCAACTCCTTGATTGATATCCGGAGATTGTTTACCAATAGCATTAAGCACCGCACATGAATTTGCATCAAATCCCATTTCTGAACTGGTATATCCAATATCATTAATTGTTTTTCGAGTTAATTCTTCAATGTCTACCCAAGCTGAAGTAGTGATTTCACCGCCAACTAAGGCCATACCGGTTTTTACATATGTTTCGCAAGCAACACGCGCTTTCGGATCTTGTTTTAAAATTGCATCAAGTACAGCATCAGATATCTGATCGGCAATTTTATCTGGATGACCTTCTGAAACAGATTCTGAAGTAAATAGAAACTCTGACATAGAATACCCCCTTAACTTATTCTTGCACAATATTCGAAATATAATATTTAGCTTTAGTAAGTATTTATTTTAGCAGTTTTACCGTCTAGACGTCTAGTTTATAATTTATGGAACTAAATGCAACATTAGCTTGGGTAAAATACTTGCATTAATTTTTAATCAATTTACGATATGACGCGTTTCTAATTTATTATTTAATATCCTATAGCTAAAATGAATATCGTAAAACAATCTCCTTCAGTGTTAATATTTGATTCAGGTATTGGTGGTTTATCTGTTTATAATGAAATTTACAATAAAATACCTAATGCACACTATATCTATGTATTCGATAATGAGATGTTCCCTTATGGTGATAAATCATCAGAGTTTTTAATTAATAGAGTGAACTCTGTCATTGAGGCTGTTACTAAATTTTATCCAATTGATTTAGCAGTTATTGCTTGTAATACAGCTAGTACTATCTGTTTACCTAGTTTGCGCGCTAAATTTTCTTTCCCTATTATTGGTGTTGTACCAGCGATTAAACCAGCTAGCTTACTTACTAAAAATAAATGTATAGGATTATTAGCAACAAAGGCAACAGTTGAAAGAACTTATATAACCGATTTAATACAGCAATTTGCTTCACATTGTACTGTTAAAATGTTAGGTTTATCGGAATTAGCAATTATAGCCGAAAATAAATTACAAGGCATTAATGTAGATATGAAACAGTTAAAAGAACTAATGCAACCTTGGCTTGGACTACAAATAATCCCCGATACAATAGTTTTAGGTTGTACGCATTATCCTTTTATTAAAACAGAATTACAGACGCTTTTTCCTCAGGCGAGTCTAATAGATTCAGGTTATGCGATTGCAACAAGGGTCTGTAATTTACTAAATGATAAATATAATCTGGACCAAATAATTCCTTCTGCGTCCGAAAATATTGTATTAAGTACAGTTTATACTCAGTCTGTAGAAAAGTTGATTGAAAAACTATCTGATTATAATCTTAATAAATATCATGCCATTAAAGTTTATGAAGATTAAAACTTGCGCGACCGGGTAACTATTTTATCTTTTTTGCTTGCACAAAAATTTTAAGCCCCTATAATGCGCATCCACTGACACGCAGTCAGCGACAAGCAGGCGAAGAGTTGGTGATTAAGTGAGATCAAAAATTTTAAAAAAGATCTTGACGAATAAAAAAGGTTAGCGTAGTATACG